>LDWW01000066.1 GCA_001045525.1 Chitinispirillum alkaliphilum
GCTATTCATACCCTTATACGTTTTTTGTATTAACCTGTAAAGTGAGATGTTATGATATCATTATCCAAAAATCCACCTATTCGGTTTCCTGACCGTCTCATCGAAGAAGCACCACATCCATGGTGGGTTGCAAAAGTGAAACCACGTCAGGAAAAAGCTCTCGCATTTGATCTTATTGAATTGAATGTGGAATATTTTCTTCCAATGTACACCAATGTCACCCGCAGGCCAGACAACAACAAACCACGCAAATCATTTTTATGCCTGTTTCCAGGCTATATTTGCTTTTCTGCAAACCGTGGTGAAGTAAGCGGACTATACAAAACCAGCCGGATAGTAAAATTGCTGGAAGTCAAAAATCAGAACCGCTTCAGAAAGGAAATTTCTCAAATTTATCTTGCGCTTGAAAATAAATTGAGCATCGCCCCTGCCAATAATCCGATGGATTACAAAGAGGGTGAAGCTGTAGAGGTCGTTCGTGGCCCAATGCGCGGAATGCAGGGGAAATTTCTCAAGATGGCATCCTGTGCCAGACTGGTCTTATCTGTGGAAATGCTCGGAAGTGCTTCGGTTCTGATTGATGCATCGGATGTTAAACCATTGACAAGCTCTGGAGCCGTCAGTTGAAGGTTATTGCGGTTGGATTTATTCGTTAAGTTCCCTTAAAAGATCAGAGACACCGATGATACTTACAGGCAGCTCTCCAAAAATCCCTGTAGTACAGACGGCAGAACTATAGCTGGGGTCAATAGAGAAATTTCTGAGATATCTGAGCGGAAGGCGCGAATCAAAACGCTTGAACTCAACGGTATCTCCTTTAACTGGAATACAGGCAAAGCTGTCCAGCGGACATAAAAGCCCTTCACCGATAGATTTTATGTAACTTTCCTTGAGTGTCCAGATTCTGAAAAACATCTCTGCCAAATGTTTTTTACATGCAAAAGATTTTAGAAAAACCTTTTCTTCTGGTGAAAAATAACGGGTCAGCTCAAGAGAGATTTCACGTATCTTTTCTATGTCTACACCGATATCCATTGTATCTATTCCACATACGACCCATTTGCCGGAGTGTGATATGTTCAGGTGAAGGTTTGTACCGTGGAGAGCAGGCTTTCCATTTCTGTTTGTTGTAAATGCATCGGCACGGGGTAATTCTTTAGTGACAGAGAAAACAGCATACCGCATGAGTGTTTCCCCAATAACAGACCTGCATGCATCTTCCCTGAAATGAAACCGGTTGACTCTCAGACGACGCTCAGAGCTGCAAAGTTGATACAGTAAAGAGAACTCATTGTCGGTAAGGTGGTCTGAGTTGGGAACCACAAACAGTTTTGGTGAGCTCTCAGGGGTAAGTGTAAAGTTATTTGTACTCATCGCTTTTTCTGCCATCATAGTTAAACGTATGAACATTTCACTTTGTCCAAAATAGGACAAAGGTGTCAGGTGCCGCAAGGAAAGATTAGCATATCAATCATAACAGCGGGGGATAGGGGAGCGGTATTTATACAATCCCAAAAGAGCAAATTCCAGTGTGCCTGGGTGCGTGAAAACGTAATCAATGCGTTCTGCAGCCCGCTTCATCACCTCTGAACTGTTTGTCGGACCATAATTGAAGGGCAAAGAAATTTTGATAAGCACAGTACGGGAATTATTCTTGTCCATGTTTTTTCACTGGTTGTGTCAACATTCTGTTTGCATTTGATTCCCTTACAGGCTCTCCCGCCGAAAGACTGAGTTGTAAAGTGATGACATACCAAATAGCCCCGTTCATAAATACCCGATCTGCAGAGTCATTCTGGATAAAACCAAATGCAGCATTATTAAATGTTATTAGGGTAAACCTAACCAGGGAGGGTGCAGCATGGACAATTCTTATCGGGCTATTCTCTTGCAAAAGAAAAATCCCCGCAGCATTATAAATGAGAAACATGGCGAGAAACGAACGAGTGTGGGGGATGTCCCCTAAAAGTCTATGACGAGTGAGAAACGGTAAGTGTACGGTGAGCCTGAATGAACTGTCCGCATTAGCCAGAATACCTCTGATTCAATTTCTGTCTCTGTTTTTATTAAAATTTGATTGTTATTATGAGTCTCAGGTACCCGTCACTCCCTTTCTCCAAACTCGATCAAAACATTGATAAGAAATTTCGCTGAATTTAATTTCCTACCGTCTGATATTCATTTTTCAGGATTAAGTACTGAAGGTCAGATGTGAAAGCAAATTGCAGAGGAAATCACGGTTCCCACATCCCTTTGTTAAAAAAGTGGAACAGGTGGATATTCCGTCCATTAGATTTACATGTCATTTTTGCAGTCTTTTGGGCTGCAGAGTTTAGATAAGCCGCGGCCTGTATTTTTAAACTTCTGTGAATTAATGATGCAAGTCAAGTTTTACCGAACTTGCTTTTGATTATTGAAAGGGGAAGAGGATGAAAGTTGTTGGAGTTTGTGGAAGTCCCAAAAAAGAAAATAGCACAACCCTTTTTGGCCTGGAACAAGCCATGAAGGCAGTTAAACAGTGTGGAGTCGAGACTGAGATCGTACAGCTTTCCCACCACACATTCTCAGGCTGTATTGACTGTGGCAAATGTCGCGAGAAATACACCTGTTCACTCAACGATGATTTTACCAAAGTTTTACTGCCAGCACTAAAAGATCAAGACGTCAAGGGGTTGATTCTGGCCTCTCCGGTCTATTTTGGCGGTGTGACCTCACAGATGAAAATGTTTATCGATCGCTGTGTTCTATTCAGAAGAAACGGTTTCAGGTTCGAGAATCTGATTGCCGGAGTGTTGGCGGTGGGCCGTTCAAGAAATGGGGGACAGGAGCTGACTGCAATCGATCTTGTAAAGAATGCAATGATTCAGGGTATGACTGTCGTATCGGATGCTTCACCTACAAGCCATTTCGGGGGGATATTATGGAGTGGAAATCCCGGGGGAATCGAAAATGATGAGGTCGGTATCAAAACGGCAGAAAATTTGGGTAAAAGAGTTGGGGAACTGGTGAAAAAGGTGTTTGGGTAGACAGAGTATACACCGTATTACATAAAGCAAATGCCTCTGCCATATTGTATTCTTGTCAAATGAGGTTTTGATGTGCAAAGAACAGATTCTCCGGGACCACTCTGGAAAATTTTTCAGATAATAACATGTTGTTTGCGTACAGGGACATATTCCTGAAGTGACACTCACGGAAAAAGAGGTGGGAATGAAATTATTGCAGAAAAATTTTGCATATCCGCAGCCCGGCATGAGGGTCGGTTTGAAGAATGGGGGCAAATGTGATCCATCACCTTATTGAAAGTACAATAGGTATAGCGGCTAAACAGGTTTTTTCTCTGCTGATTCGTTTGGGTTCTGTTTCACTGTTTATCATCTTGCTTGGTATCATAGGTGAAGCATACTCAACAGATCAAAGCCATCCACCAGTCCTTCTCACAGATCCCCTTATCCCGGCAAGCCCCGACATGCTCAGGCTTGGGCTCTGGGGCTCTGTATCAGTACAGGCAGAAATAGATTCGGGTGGATTTGTCATTTCTGCCTTGGTAGAACCATCAGGTAATCAGGCGTTTGATTCATTAGTTAAGGACAGGGTTGAATCTGCACACTTCACTCCTGCTATTGTAAATGGAAGGGCTGTTGCATCAACTGTCAGTTTTGAAGTTGTAGTACCATACGATTCGCTCCTGGCGCAGTGTTCACGCCTTACCCCCAACTTTACTGGCATCGTGGTCGACACCACACATTTTACACCTGTTCCAAATGCTCGCATTCTGCTTCACTACAGTGATACCACCCGGGATACATCCATTGCGATCGGGTTCAATAACTACCTCTCCATCATCGGGAAACTGACACAACAGAAATTCAAGGAAAATAGTCTGGTAACTGTCACCGATTCCCTGGGACATTTCACATTCAGACTTCTTCCATACGGACCATTTACCCTTTCGGTTCAGTCGCAAGGTTATGAGATCGGCAATTTCCGCGATTCGATTACCGGAGATGAGCTACGGCATAGCCGTTACGTTCTCGATCCGATCGGGGATATATCAAAGGATGATACATATGAGATAACCGTATACGGGCGTTCGGATTTGTCAGAGGAACTTATTAACATTGCAGAACAGGAAAGAATGGTGGGTTTTTCGCCCTATCTGAGCCATGTTGTGCAGGCAAAAAGCGAAATTCGCCGCTTGCCTGAGGGCCCCTCAAAGATGATGGTCAGGTCGGGCAGCCCTTACGATAATGTGTATCTCATTGCCGGTATACCAATGCTTGCCCCATTTCACTTTGGAGGTCACCCATATGCTGATATTGATGGTTTGATGATTTCGGGACTTGAAGATGTAAGAGTAATAATTAACGATATAGCGGCAATCAGGCTGGATGTAAGCGGATGCATCGTACAGGCAAATCCGGGAAGGGTTATCTATGATAACCACAGCACGCCCAGAGGAAGCTATATCAAGGGTGATTACAGTATGCTTGGGGTTGATTTACTGGGAGCCTATTCTGCTATAAACAACCCTGATGATTTCATTCAGGTTGGGTTTTCAAAAAGTCACGATTATGGAATAAAATGGACAGGCAATAGGTATGCATCTGTGCAAAGAGGAATGTATGGAATAGGCAGCCCTGTTGACTACGGAAATTTTACCCTGAGTGGATTAAAAACGGTTGGTCCTTTGTACTTAAGTGGCTTTGGGTGGTTTGCTTGGGATTCGTATGACCCTTATGCAGACAGTAAAGCGGAGAGGCTTCCCTGGGGGATGGGGAGTATCAAAATAGGATCACACTCATCAAACCGATCTCTCACCATTGGCAGAGCACATCAGTTCTTTGGCAGTGGCAAACAGGTTATTTCCACCGTGCATACTACCCGCTCCTATTTAGACAACAATGAGATTGCTGTTGATCTTGACACAATTCTTACCGGCCCGGTCACGGTAAAACTTTCTGCCCGTATAAATCATGACAGATGGAACGGCTTGGTATCACAACAGGAAAACAGAAGAGTTGTTTTATCTTACAAATCAGAAGGGACAGAGACAGGGTTTCACCTCAATCCTTCATTTTCAATACAGACCAACCCTTTTTCAGTCAGACTGAACCTGCTCACTTCAGCAATTAACTATTCTGACAGTACTCAGTTTATTGCAGACGCAGGGACATCTGTAAACTATAGTGGTCGTAATTTTCAAACCGGCCTACATCTGGGCCGGATAACTTCACGCCCAGATATCAGGGGAGTCCCTGCTTTCGGATTCCGAAAGCAGCTCAACCGTACCTATATCGCGTCGCTTCCCTTTTTCCTTCGATATGGGGTGATAACACGGTTAGGTATACAGCCCTATATCCGCTACAGTACAAATGCACCACAACTTGATCCTTTAACCAATGTGTGGTCCCACACTAAAACTTCACATCTGAGAGCTTATGGGACAGATTTTAGCGTTCATATCAAACCCTCACCCCAGGTAGGGCTTACTACTGCCATTAACCTTGCCGAAGCCCGCAGAGATGGGGAGGCCCGGGATGTAATCTCATATGAATGGCATATACCCTGGACATTGCGCACCAGTCTTCACCTTAGTTCAAGAAATGACCGGTTTCATCTTTACGCAGACTACATTCGTACCAAAGGGCTTCCATACTACAATTTTGATAAATCTACATACGAGGCATTGCCTGTTTATCACAGTATCGACCTCAACGCTCAGTTTCACGCCATTAAAGGCCCTCCTCAGCGTTTCGTAAATAAACTTGCCTGCTATGTAACCATTAAAAACCTGCAGGACTTTATTACCGGGGTATCAAATGTCCGTGATTTTTACTGGGATTCAAACAACAGAAAACAATCGATATTCTTAGGCCACGGGAGAATCGATGTAGGTGCGAGATTTGGGATAAGTCTTTAGCTAAAGCAGGCCCCAGCTGCTATGGTGGGGGATTACCAGAAATTTTTGTTTCCGGTTTTTCTCTCACTTTCCGCTCACACTGCCTGTCCTGAGCTCCCAGTCGAAGGGAGTATCCCGATTTCCGAATCGGGATAGTCGAAGTGTTCTTGGAAGTATAATCTAAAGTAAAAGAGATTGAGAAAGAGAATAAGAATGATTTGGGCGCATGCCGAGGACGGCACCGGTTCTCCTTCAGGCTCGTCGTACCTCCTCGGTGCCTCGTTTGTAGGGCTTCGCGAAGACGCTCCGCCCTTTGAGGGCACTGGCACTTAAGAAAGTGCCACCTTCCGTCCCCCCTTGCGCGGTTTGCAGTGGAGATATTTGTATTACCGTTTAAGATGCCCCTAAATCCCCTGAAGGGGACGTTGGGATTTTGTTTCCGGTTTTTCCTCCCTTTTCCGCTCACACTGCCTGTCCTGAGCTCCCAGTCGAAGGGAGCATCCCGATTTCCGAATCGGGATAGTCGAAGTGTTCTTGGAAGTATAATCTAAAGTAAAAGAGATTGAGAAAGAGAATAAGAGTAATTTGGGCGGCTGCCGCGGACAGCACCGGTCCTCCTTTCGGCTCGTCGTACCTCCTCGGTCCCTCGTTTATAGCGCTCCGAGGACTCCGCTTTTTGGAGGGGACTGGACAATAGGAATTGTCCACCTGCAGTCCTACCTGCCGCGGTTTACCCGGCGGTATTTGTATTACCGTATAAGAGGTTCCTAAATCCCCTGAAGGGGACTTTGGGATTTTGTTTCCGGTTTTTCTCTCACCATCCGCTCGCACTGCCTGTCCTGAGCTCCCGCTCGCACTGAGCATCCCGATTTCCGAATCGGGATAGTCGAAGTGTTCTTGAAAGTATAATTTAAAGTAAAAGAGATTGAGAAAGAGAATAAGAATGATTTGGGCGCATGCCGGGAACAGTTCGGCCAGGCTCACTGTAAACTTACCGGTTCTCCTACAGGCTTCCCGATTGAAATCGGGATACCTCCTCGGTCCCTCGTTTGTAGGGCTTCGCGAAGACGCTCCGCCCTTTGAGGTCACTGGACGCTTAAGAAAGTGCCACATAGCCGTCCCCCCTTGCGCGGTTTACCGTGGAGATATTTGTATTACCGTTTAAGAAGCCCC
>LDWW01000067.1 GCA_001045525.1 Chitinispirillum alkaliphilum
AAATACCAGATGTAATTTCGGGCAAAATTGTTAGCATCTAATTAGGGCAGGTTGTAAAGTGAAAAAGGGTTTCGCTACAGATTGACAATAAAACTGTTGAGAATTAAAAATAAGAAAAATATGAACCAAGCCAGCAACTCACTTATTCCCAGATATAAGGACACTCTTTTTAGTAAATACCGACCCAGAAAACATCCACACAAACTTCAGCACTGTTCCAGCGGCAAGAATCGCGATAGATGCAGTATACGCCGGGGGAATATCTCCAGCCACACCTGCAATAAAACCACCGGCAGCTCCCAAAAGACCGACGGTTACAGCAAAGGCAAAAAATGTAATGATCGAACTCTTTCCAGTGTCCGATAACAGTGCAGGAAATATCAGCAGTGCAGATGTCAGTAAAGGTCCAATATACAGCACAGATGCAGCAATTATCAGTGTAATACTGATTCTGTAGAAAGTGGCAAAGACAGTGAACCGCTTGCTCCTCAAACGCATCAGTTCCTCATCAATACAATAGGAAAAGACAGCATTTCTGAAGATTGCAAAGAGAAACCAACCAGCCGTGCACAAAAGTGAGGACTGGAACAATTCTGCCCGGTCTATGGAGAGCAATTCTCCTGTAAGCAAGAATCGCAGATGCGCATGAGCATGCTCCGAAACACTCATTAACAGATGAATCACCACACTGCCTCCTGCAAAAAGCGATGCCAGTATAATCTGTCGCTTGATTTCGGATAACCTGAGATTGCCAAGCCATGAAACAATACCAAAGGCAATAACAAATGCAAAAGAAAAAAGGGTAATATGGTTTTCCGGTGAAATACCGGTCACTACGCCCAGGGTCAAAGCTGCACCGGTCAGTGGCGGCAAGGCAATAGCCAGCATTATTTCATTACGAATATAAAGTGCTGAACCAGCGACCGGCAGTATTGATGCAAAAATCACCATCACCAAAAAGGGTACAAGTACAAACTGAAAGGTATGGATAAACTCACTCATGCAGATCTCCTTTGACAAGATGAATTCGGCGTGCATCCTTTGCCCAATGAGAGGCATGAGATGTTGCAAGCACAGCCTTGTCACCAGATCCGATAAGCTCAAGAAGTAATCTTTCCAGTGCCTGCTCAGTGGTGTGATCGATGTTTGCAGTTGGTTCATCGAGGATTATTAACCGGGCATTATAAGCCAGAGCACGGGCAAGTAGTACCCTGCGACGCTGCCCCCCGGACAGTTCTCCATATCTGATATGCCCGATATCTTCAAGTCCTGTACGTGCCAGGGCACTTGTAACCGTCTCCATGCAAACCCGTCCAAAGGGAAAGGCACTCTTTATGACATCGATCGCCGTTATGGGAGCACTTCGCTCAACAGAAGCTTCCTGGGGGATATAGCCGATCTCACCTTTGGATACATTCAAAGAGACATCACCCTGAAAAATGGCGCCCGTCTGCAAGAGCGCCCGTAGAATAGTCGACTTTCCGCATCCATTTGGCCCTTCAAGAACTACAAACTGACCGTACGCAAGCTCGAAGGACACATCGGATATTACCGGAACAAATTGCATCCCTGACATATACCCAAAACTTGATTTACTTATACTAAGAAGGGAAACTGAACTCAATGATCAGCCTCCAGTGCATCAAGTAAAACCCTGTTATTGTATTCCTGTAACTGCAACCAGGTTTTTATTTCTCTTTTGGCACCAACCGCATTGGCAATTTGGACTACTCTGCAATCGAGTGCCCTTCCCAACCGCTGGGGAATTTTGGGTGACTGAGACTGATTATGAAGCACAAGTCTGACCCCACGCCTTTTTCCAAGTGCCTCAAGCGCCCTTAAGTGTGATGCAGTTGGCGATACCCCTGGCTTGGGTTCTATATGCCCAATTAACTCCATATCATAGAACGCACACAAATAGGCCAAGTCCGCATGATACCCTATTACTTTAATGTTCCTTAGTTCATCGCTTCTCTTCTTGAGAAAAGAAATGGTACTGTCGATTTCGTGTACATACTTTTGGAGATTCTCATTAAAGTAATCTCTGTTTTCAGGGGCAGCCGATGCAAGGGCATCAAAGATGTTGTGCGCCATGATCACCCCGTTCTGGGGTCCGATATTGTAGTGGGGGTTTCCCCGAGGATGCTGCTCTCCTTCGCTGCGATCCAGAACTTCCGGAATATCGAGAACCGTAATGCCATGGTGCACCTCAACCCACCCCTCATTTCCCTTCATGATCCCGGGGTTACGTGCATCTTTTACAAGAGCGGGTAACCATGCATGTTCGGCATCCAGCCCCAGTGACAGCAGAATGTCTGCTCTGTTAAGGATGGGAAGGAAACTTGGTCTGACCGGAACCTCATGGAGATCTTCACGCCCGGTTGCAAGCGTGGTTACTTTCACCCTGTCGCCACCTATTCGCTCTGCCATATCACCAAGATCAGGGATTGATGCGACCACATTCAGTTTATCTGCCCAAGATACAGTAAATGGCACAAGTATAGCCATAAGGAAAATCAATATCTTCATCTTTGCCTCCCGTGAGTATGGTATCCTATCGTGGCATCATACTGCAGCCGAACACGATTTACTCCATCCAAAAACCCCGGATATTCATACCGGCTGTATTCAAGACGAATATACTGATAATGGGTGATCGCAAATGTCACATAACCTCCGGCGTGAATTCTGGTATCCTTATTCTGGTCATTGGATTGAAACATACTGCCAAATCCCCCTATATGCCACTGTTGGGTAAGCTGATAGTCTGTATGGAATATTCCACCAGTGCGAAATGCTTCAATTACCCGTCGTGAAGGATAGAGTTGTTCGAAATTCTCTCTGCTGCCGATAAATTCAATCCCAACCTGAAGGTTACGGTATCTGTTGAATGTTAAAGGATGCCAGAAAAAAGTTACATCTGCTCCCCATAACAATTTATCATAGAATTGGGGGAATCCTTCATCAGTGCGAAGAGATTCTTTCCAGAGTCCCTGATATAAAAGGCTGCCCCCCACATCAGCACTCACTTCGGTGCCGAATTCAAAAGACGTAGTGATACGGCCCCCGTAGGCAAAATTCCCCGGACGGTTCAACCCACGGTACACTCTTGGGTTGTTGGGTATCGGCAGATTCAGCCCAAGCTCTTCATTTGCAATTGCAAAAAGTTCACTTTCATCGTAAATGTGACGACCTTTGTAATCGTAATGACCTCCGTGGGGAACGGCTCCGATCATTTCTGCAACTTTATCAGCTGTCATGTCAGGAGAATTGTCCGGAGGGTCAGTATCGTGAGTGTGGCCGTCAATTAAATCGTAAACGGATGCAGTGACCTCAATATAATGTGTAAAAGGCATCAGCCATGACAATTCGACACCCCGAAGAGCCAGCATACCACTTGTATATTCAGAATAAATGCGGGGCTCGGTAACAAAGGGCATTGCATGAGCATGAAACCGATTCCATCTTCCGAAATTTGCCAGCAATAAACCACCTCTGAGCTTGAGGTTCAGCGGCAATGCTGGAAATTCCACGAATGCTTCATGCAGCTCTGCTCCCAGCTGGGAAAAAAGTACATTCCCTACAAGGAATGCGTAAGGGTCTATATTGGCGCTGATTATTAACTCTGCCCCCCGTAATGACAGCCCCGGGCTCTGCCAGGAGCCCGAAGCATCATGTGCATCAATAACGGCATCAACAGTCAACCCTATGTCCGGATTCTGCCAGGCAGGGGGTACTTGTGAGCCAAAAAGATTCGAAACCAAGCAGACACCAATAATCAAACCCCAGGTGGTTCGATTAATGGCTATGGCCATGGCTGCCCTCCTCGATTATCAAACTAATAGTATCAAATGTAGTAGGGCCTATGCGGATAATATTTCCACCGTTTTTCGCATCGAATACTATAGCTTTTTTAATCTGTGTACAACCGGTCGAGTCGGCAATCTCCTGTGCAGTGAATGTTTGTTCAATCTCAGTTTCTGTATCACCAGAAGTCGTTCTGTTTATAACTACGAGGGGTACATCTTCACTTGTCATTACAAACATTTCTGCGGTGATATTGGGCCCGAAATGTATATATCCCCCCTTGCCCCCTTCTATATCAGCAAGAGCGACATTTAGCCTGGTGTGATCGAAATCTTCTTCATCAAGATGAGGGCCTGGCATGGTTGCACTCGCCTCAATGTCCACTCCCACATCCGCCATATGCAAACATGCATGTTCAATGACCGCAAAATCACTATGCTCCTCATGAATTCCGGTAGAACTGTCGTTGCAGCCAATTACAAGCAGTATTATTGCTGATGTACAGATGGTTTTAACAATAAAGTTCTTCATGGTATGCTCCTGTTATTATGTGTTAATTTTATAACAAAGTCCCAAAACAACAGCAAAGCCTCAAATGAGCGCTGCGGTGCCATTTGCAAAGTTATGCTTTCAAACTACACAGTGGTAATATCAGGACAACGGCGGAGCACGGGGTTCAGGAAGAAGATAGGAAAAAGATGCAAGCAGTATGTATTCAGGTGGTCCGGTAAATGTTTGAGCACAAAAAGAGATGATATCAGATGCCAGAATAACTGCAGAATGCCGTTTTGACATTGCCTGCCACATACAGGGGGCACATGGCTTTTGGGAATGCTGGTCATAAATGCACCCAGAAACCAAGACCTGTTCATGTCCTGTATGGTCAGAAAAGCTTGACAAATCTGCGACTGTAGTGCAGGTGTGATGTTCAGATGGACCATGGTTATGAAAATGAGGAAAATCGGAAGTAATACCGATAAAGCAATAGAAGAAAAGGACACAAACCCCTATAGCTTTATTTTGTAAACAGATATTGTTCCTGTTTTTTTTCTTCATTGGGTTAAAATCGTTTGTGCAAGTATACTGGCCACCAGAATTTTTGTACTATCTTGTGCATATTACTCCTTAACAAAGCTCAAAAGATGTTTTTCAGAATAAGAAAACAAACATCTAATCATGCCTGGTTTTTATAAGCAGCAATAATCATGCTTGATGGACTTCCGCTCGAAAGGTGTTTTTTTACCGGAGGTTTTTGAGTGCGGGGGGGGGTATATTGAGATAACAGATCGAAATCTCTTATTTGCGAAATATATGGGAATTGGTCCTAACTCTGAACACAAGCAAATAAGAGGCGATAATGCAGCTGTTTGGCTTGTCTACATTCAAAGCATACGTCCAGCGCTAATCAATACTGAATTTTTCCCAGGGAATTTCTATTCCCTCCAAAAAATTTTGAGCATAATCATCATTATTCATTACTGCCAATCGAACCAAATCTGCGATTCGAGTCACCGGAATTTGCTGTTGTGTTAAAAAGATGTGAGCCTCTTGATTTCCCGTCAGAGCAGCAAGTATCAAATTTTGCATGTCTCTCCAGTTAATATTGTTCAGATCTAAAAACTTCTGTGCTTCCGGGTCGCCTAAGACTGCTGCAATATTTAAATATCTCAAAACATCTGCACGCTTGTTCCAGTTCGTATCCAGCTCACTGATAACCCTTACCTTTTGCATATACCCTTTTGCATATTCTGGTGTCAGTTCAATTGCTTTATTACAATCTTCCAGTGCTTCTGTCAGCTTGTTTAACCTGGTTAGTGCTGTGGCACGATTTGCATACGTTATGGAAAGCACCCTATCACTTGCTCCATCACCTTCAGCAAGGGCTTCACTGAATAAATTAACTGCTTGTGCATAATTCCCACTATTGGCATACATAGTGCCTACATTTAATAATCCTCCCACCAGACTATTTCTGGCTGCCAGATACACGGGCTCTATTTCCAATGCCCGGCGGAAATATTCAAGTGCTTCTATCATATCATCAATTCTACTTTGAGACAGTTCGGTGTAAACATAACCCAGTCCATAATAAGCCCTGTGATTGTTTGGATCAAGTACCAAACATCTTTCAAACGCCTCTATGGCTGCATCAAACCTGTTGTTAAACACATGCATATTACCTTCCTGCAAAAGCTGGGTTACATTCATAACTTTTACAGCCTCGTTGTACCGCTGTTTTTGGTCCTCGCTTGTTCCAGACAATTGTTCACGTAACGATGCGATTTCCTGTCTTGACTTTTCCAACTCTTCCCTTATAACAAGTAACTCAGCGGTTTTCTGTCTGTCCTTTTGAAGTTTTGACACATTCTCTGCAACTTCCTTGGGATCAGCGGTGAGTTTTGCGGTAAGGGTATAGGTTTTTCCAGTCCATTCCTCATCTATTATCTCACACTGTACTATACCCGCAGTAAATGCAGTGATCTGATCCCTGGTAATAACGAAGTTTTCCACCTCCGTTTGACTTTCTATATAAACACCAATTTTCTCCAGCAAAATTCGCTTAACCTCCTGTAGAGCGATAATCCTTGAGCTGACCTTACTATCAATTTCACTGGCTTGATATGTGTAGGTTTCAGTAAAAACCATCGGCTGGGCGATCAAAACAGTGTGTGTCAATATTACCAATACAACTGTTAGTGATAGTAATCTTGTCATTATGGTCTCCAAAATTGATTTTTTCTGGACTTTTTTTTAAATATTCACAATACGTATCCTATAAACAGTTATTAGCTGTTAATAACAAGATATTTAGTAACTAAACTATCATCAAGGGTGAAAAATATTCACCCCTATACATTTATCATATGACAATGATATTTTTCGGGCCGTTGCGACTCCGTAGCGGGCATTGTACCAAAAATTGACATCAGCGATATAAGAGTAGATGGACCAAATCAACCTTGCCCAGAGATGATGCACATAATCTGAAGTCCATTACACCAAACTAACAGCATTTCTGGAGAAACTCACGGGTAGCCCCAGTCCGAGGCCGCAGATGCTCAAGCAAAAAAGGTACAGAGCGATATCCTGATATGATTTAGTCTTGAAAAGCTAAGTTTACATGAGTAACAAAAATCTACAAAATCAAAACAGACCTCGGCGTTTTTTGGATCTATTCGCGTTTT
>LDWW01000068.1 GCA_001045525.1 Chitinispirillum alkaliphilum
AAATCAACTGGCGATACCCTGAATTTGTAAGCTGTGTTAATTTGAAGTGTATGGGGTGAAGTGTATATATTGTGTACCTTATGTCAACTTTCGGCTGTTGGCAGCTTTGGTTTTTCACCATAAGCAGTCTTATCTTTCATGTTTACTTTTGTTTTCATTGAATGTTGATCAATTTCATTGCACGATTTTGCACGTAAAGTCTGTTGCGAAATTATTTTAACAATTTTGTCAAACAATCGTATGATTTAGGTAGTATTACTTTCCTAAGAGTGGCGGTATAACTCTACACACCGAACCTTCCCGTGACGCCAAGAGAGAGAGACGATTGGAGGGAGAGTAATGTCACATCGTGCTTTTTAACGAGACGAAGGGACGATGAGTGAAAGTGACAGTTACAAAACAGGATCCTGAGAGGCTGTCTGTGTGATGGTGAAGACCATTTGAAGGAGCATACGGGGTGGATTGGATTGGTAAATGAATCGCGCTTTTCTAAAGTCAAAACAATTATGGCGTGTTAGGTTTAGAGCCTCGAACAGCAGCGAAAGCAGGCACGCTCTATTCGGCAGTCCTGACGCCATGATCGATATTGATAGCAACGAAAAGATGACTATTTCAGTTACTGATGTATTTCATAAGTTTATAAACATTTAATATTATGGATAAAAATATGTGGACCTTTTCAAAGCTGATGTTTTGCTTTTTTATCTTTATTTGTGCATGTTCAAACATTGGAGAACCAATGATTTTGGTATACAATACAGAAGTCTCTGAAAACACTACCATAGTCCTTCCGCTATATGGAAATGTCAATGTACAAGTTGATTGGGGTGACGGAACTGTTTCAAGTATCAAAGATACGGGAAAACATTCTCATACCTATGACAAGGATGGTACCTATACAGTTGAAATATCTGGCAGGTTAGAACATTTTGGCACATACATCAATTTTAACAAACTCGAGACTTGGGAAGAAAATGCACCCTGCTGTCCCAAACTAATCGAAGTTAAAAGCTTTGGTGATTTAGGCATTGTTTCACTGCAAGGGGCTTTTTGGCGGGAAGTGAATCTGGTATCTGTTCCGGAGGACATACCATCAACTGTCAACGATATGAGTTGGATGTTTTTAGAAGCATCATCTTTTAACCACGATGTTAGCACATGGAACGTAACCAATGTTACCGATATGAGCGCCATGTTTCTTGGGGCTCTCGAATTCAATCAGGATATAGGGGCATGGGATGTGTCCAACGTCACCAATATGAGAGCTATGTTTCTTGGAGCACAATCCTTCAATCAGGATATAGGGATGTGGAACACTTCAAAAGTCACCAATCTAAGCCAGATGTTTTTTGGTGCCGCATCTTTTAACCAGGGTATTGGAGAGTGGGATGTTTCTGATGTTACTGATATGAGCATGATGTTCAGGGATGCGGACCATTTCAATCAGAATATCGGGAACTGGGACGTCTCCAACGTTACCAATATGGCGGAAATGTTTGCTTTTACATCTGAATTTAACCAGAATATCGGGGAGTGGGATGTTTCTGATGTTACTGATATGAGCATGATGTTCAGGAATGCAAACCATTTCAATCAGGATATCGGGAACTGGGACGTCTCTAACGTTACCAATATGAGAGCAATGTTTTGGGGGGCATGGAGCTTCAATCAAGATATATCAAAGTGGGATGTTTCCAATGTTATTAATATGAGTGCAATGTTTTCCGATGCCGCTTCTTTTAATAAAGAGATTGGCGGCTGGAATGTATCAAATGTCACTAATATGAGTGCAATGTTCAGGGGGGCTTTATCCTTCAATCAGGATATTGGTTATTGGAACGTATCCAATGTCGCCGGTATGAGTTTACTGTTTGCCAATGCTCTTAATTTCAATCAGGACATAGGAAGATGGAATGTAGAAAATGTCACAGATATGGCTGAGATGTTTGCGTGTAAAGAGAGGGAATTAAGAAATCTGCACGTTTTATCTGGCAGGCATAGCTCAAACGGCTCTCGTTTAGTTAATGCCAAACGTGTATATTTAACCTCTTTTAACCAGGATATAGGAGACTGGAATGTTTCCCGTGTCAAAAATATGCGCGGGATGTTTAGTGGCGCCAGACGATTTAACATTGATATCGGCAAATGGGATGTCTCTAATGTCACAGATATGAGCAGAATGTTTTATGGGGCCATCAGCTTCAACCAGGACATCGGGAACTGGGATGTCTCTAATGTTACAGATATGAGCGAAATGTTTGCTTCTGGCCGTGGTTTAAGAGGGGCCTTTAACCAGAATATCGCCAGCTGGAATGTATCTAAGGTCAAAAGCATGAGTAGGATGTTTAATGGGGCAGCCTCATTCTGTAGAGATATCGGAAGTTGGGATGTTTCAGACAGTACCGATATGACCCATATGTTTTGGCGTTCCGGTATAAAAGAACTGCCCAATTGGTACAATAAGGACTGACAGAAAACTTGTTATTCTTCGCGATCAAGAATCACGTGCTGCTGAACCTGTCAATAAAAGTGAGAGGAATCTATGTTAAGTATTAGTTTTCAACCTGTTGTGTTTATAGCTCTGGCTTGTTAATCCATACTTCACTTGGAACCGGTTTGGATTCAGAAACACCTTTTACAAAGCGCTCCGGGTGTTTTAAATGTTTACGGAAGTTTATCCATCTGTACTCAATTCCCTAAAATTCTTCAAAGCTTTCACTATCTTCCTTTCGAGGGCGAATAAACATTATCTTACGTGCCTTCTCTTTCGCAAGTTCAAGCCCGTACTTTTTCTCTCTGGCAGGTAATACCTTGTAAAAACATGCTGAATCTATTCCATCTATCCCCGTTGCGGCACCCTTGCGAAGTGACCTGAAAGCAATTTCCAGGTTCAACATACTATAGAGTCCGCATCAGCTTCGCGTCTTTTGGATATTTCGGTAAGAACCAAAATTCCTCTTACCCTACTCGAGAAGTTTCTCCTGATTTCCACTGGGTCACAAGATACTGTTCGCCTGTTCAGTGTTGCTTCAGCCCCTTACCCGGAGAGTTTAGGGGCTTCGCCCCTGTCCATGTTCGGATGCAATCGGGGCACAAAACCGAATCTATTTTCAACCGTTACAGGATAGGAAGCCTTAAAAATAAGACTTCCATAATAGACACCGGTTATCAACCATCAAATAAAATAGTGTGCTCAATTTGTGCTCAAAGCCTAACAAAACCAGCCCAAAACGGGCAAAAAACAGCAAAAGGGCGGCTCCCCCATCTCGGGAAAAACCGCCCTTTTATCAACCTGTCTCAGTATCGTAACCCCTTGATTTTCAAGGAGTTAAAAATGGGGTGACTGAGGGGACTCGAACCCCCAACAACTGGAACCACAATCCAGTGCTCTAACCATTGAACTACAGCCACCATAAAGAAAAGATAAAATAACAATTTGCCACAACAGATAGCAATTATTTTTCGAGTATTATATCTCCCCAGGTTCCGGGTATTTCACCCTGAGCCTGTGATGGAAGAATCGCAGCTGATCTTTTCCCATTCTCAGAGGCAAAAACGGCAAATCCAAGAACCCTCTCCTCAAAGGGGATAAGTCCAATTTCATGCCATGGTATACTCACAACAAGGTTATTTTCTCCTGCAAAAGTTTTAATTTCCTCACCCCAGCTTCTTTGACTGTAGTTGAGAACACCATCGGAAAATCTTCGTCTGTAATGGAACCCTTCAACTGAGTTTTCTTCTGCATTGTACACGAGGAAGCGATCAGCCCAGGACAGGAATGCAGATCTTCCTACCTTGGGATCTACAGCAAACTGCAGTTCACTGTTTGATCCATTTGATTTATTAAGAGCCACAAAAAGAGATTGATTATTCCATCCTAATGCAAAGCTCTTCTCGCCAACTGTAACATACTTCTCCTCATCCAGCTGCGAATATGCCTTTTCCAAGGTAATATCATCAGCCAAACGTGTTGCACCTTTGATACGGGTATTCTCTAATCGCTCGAGATCTGCTACCCCGACGGGCCCCATTTTACCATTATGATCAGTATCTGGTACATTCCAGTATAATGTAAGCCATTGCGATCCGCCCAGAGTAGCTTCGTCAATTGAACCGAGATTAAATTCTCCGGTGAAACTATCAAGTGTTACTGTTCTGGAGATCACTCTTCTGCTTGAGCTTTCTGATTCCCTATACACTCTGAAATTTATCTGATTTGCTGGTAACTGAGCAGTATCTGCATGGAATCTAACCAGCACAGAATCTCCCCGAAGGGTCATCCACTCTGCAGGTGTACTAAAGGCTATATCGATTGCGGATACAGAAAAGACCATCCCTGTTAAAACAACCAGAAAACTGGAGATTAATGGCTTCACGTTCAACTCCCTTCATGCTGAAAAAGAAAACCGGAAACTGCCTGAAAAAAAAATTGAGATAAATATCCAAAAACAGCTAATTTCATTATACTAACATAAAATATATCATCTGCTCCAAACTTATAAAAGATTATGTATGAAGCGACAGGAGCAGCTGTTCATTTAAAGGACAGCTGTTCCTGCTGGCATTACTGAAAAAAACATACTATCAAGGTAAGATGTTTTAGAAACCATGATCAGGGAGGGGCACATATCCTGTAAGCCAAAAAAGAGAGTCGTCCAAAACACCTATTTTGGTAAAAAAATACAACGCTGATAAGGGGCATAAAATTGGGAAACAGGGGTAGGCGGGTTTTCTCCGATATTTACAGCAGGTTAGAAGTGCAGAATTTCAAAAATCATCCCAAATCACAAACAAAACGGTGGAAAATTCTAAATTCAGCACTCTCCAAGAGATCTTTCACAGCCATTCACTTCTCAAGGCTACGTCTTAGCTGCTCGACATTGCTGATACTCAGTCCAGTGGCCTGGTTTACCGTTTCGTTGTCCATACCCATAGAGATCAGATTCAGGGCCACTTTCTCCATCCCTTTTTCTTGTCCTGCTTGCATTCCCTTCTCCATTCCCTCCTCCATTTCAATTTTCTTTCCCTCTTTAAGCCCCTTTTTCCATGCCTGCTCGCTTAAAGCATCTGCTATCGTTTTCATATAAACCTCCCCTTCAGGAGCATGCGCCCTGACTGCTTCCAGAAATTCTTTCCGTTTGGCTTTACCTATTACATGACCCAAATAGAGAAGAACTACCGAAAGATATTCCAACTGAACTTCATCTGCATTCTTAAAAAGATCAATAATCAAAGCAAGTTTTTGTAGGATACCTCCTGTCTTTGAGTATTTCAGAGCCAGCAGAAACGCCCTTGTCTGAATATCACCACTTATCTGCTCATCGCCAATCTCCCCCAAATTCACCACAATATCATTATAGTCAGGGATAAAGTCCCTTGTGCCCTTAAAAATTTCGCACAAAAGCGACATGCTATTGCCCCCTTTCCATCTGCGCCGCCCGTGATAAATCACCAGAGGCACAACAACTGGGAACTTTATATCACTTCCTTCATTCTGTCCGCGGTATTCTTCCCAGATTTTTACAATATAGCGCAGGTTCTGAAAATGAACCATCCGGTCGGGGTAACTCTTATGTTCGAAAAGGACAAAAAGGGGCGTCTCTTTCTGGGGCAGAGACACTTCATAGAGGATATCTGCAAAATGAGCGAAAAGCTCCGTATCGACCCCGTCATTTTTTATGATTTTAAGAGATGAATAAAGGAGCTCAGGGCGGATCATTTCAGGAAGAAACTGACGCATTAAGCCCAGGGCAATTATTTTGCGGTCCAGTGACTCTTTAAAGAAAAGGTCATCGGCATGAGCCAGTTTTTCCGGTGGCATAAAGAGAAGATAATTTACGCACTGAAAGAGGGTGAGTGTGTTTCTTGAGACGCTTGTAAGGTGGGTGTTTCAAACTCCTCTTGACCAGCCGCCTTAAACGAGGCAAGGTGTTTTTTGAACCATGGTCAGGAATGACCATATACCCTGCAAACCAAAAGAGTGATTCTTCCCCGAAACAACTTTTAGTGGGAAAAATCAAATTCAGCACTCTCCAAGAGATCTTTCACAGCCATTCACTTCTCAAGGCTACGTCTTAGCTGCTCGACATTGCTGATACTCAGTCCAGTGGCCTGGTTTACCGTTTCGTTGTCCATACCCATAGAGATCAGATTCAGAGCCACTTTCTACATCCCTTTTTCTTGTCCTGCTTGCATTCCCTTCTCCACTCCCTTCTCCATTCCCTTCTCCATTCCCTTCTCCATTCCCTCCTCCATTCCAATTTTCTTTCCCTCTTTAAGCCCCTTTTTCCATGCCTGCTCGCTTAAAGCATCTGCTATCGTTTTCATATAAACCTCCCCTTCAGGGGCATGCGCCCTGACTGCTTCCAGAAATTCTTTCCGTTTGGCTTTACCTATTACATGACCCAAATAAAGAAGAACTACCGAAAGGTATTCCAACTGAACTTCATCTGCATTCTTAAAAAGATCAATAATCAAAGCAAGTTTTTGTAGGATACCTCCTGTCTTTGAGTATTTCAGAGCCAGCAGAAACGCCCTTGTCTGAATATCACCACTTATCTGCTCATCGCCAATCTCCCCCAAATTCACCACAATATCATTATAGTCAGGGATAAAGTCCCTTGTGCCCTTAAAAATTTCGCACAAAAGCGACATGCTATTGCCCCCTTTCCATCTGCGCCGCCCGTGATAAATCACCAGAGGCACAACAACTG
>LDWW01000069.1 GCA_001045525.1 Chitinispirillum alkaliphilum
GGGCATCCTTTCATAACATAGTAACTCACTGTAAACTTACCGGGCCTCCTTTCGGCTTCCCGATTGAAATCGGGATTCCTCCTCGGTCCCTCGTTTATAGCGCTTCGAGGACTCCGCTTTCTGGAGGGGACTGGGCAATAGGAATTGTCCACCTGCAGTCCTCCCTGCCGCGTTTTACCCAGGCGTATGTTTTGTCAAAGCCCTTTTTTTGTGTTTTAAACGTCACTCTTCACACAAGCTAAGGTTTTAAATATGAACTTTCAATCTAAAGGGGCTACAATATCGCTTACCATAATGTGCCCCCGTGACGTACGACTGCATTGAATGGGTAGCGGAAGATTCAGGTGTCCGCACCTGAAGCTGCAGCGAGGGAAATGCTTTTCCCATCCATATAAATCTGAAATGTATTATGTTTTGTATAGAGTAAGATTAAGATTGAGAATGAGATTGAGAATGAGAATGAGAATGAGAATGAGAATGATTTGGGCGCATGCCGCAGACAGTTCGGCCAGGCTCACTGTAAACTTACCGGTTCTCCTTCAGGCTCGTCATTCTTCCTCGCTCCCTCGTTTGTAGCGCTTCGAAGACTCCGCTTACATTTTAAAATGCCGCTTTCAAGACAAAATCTCCTGAAAACCTATACTCTCAGGAGATTTGCGCTTTCAGTGATGATCAGAATGCTCATCATCGTTATCTTTTTCGTCACTATCGTTATGACAGCTCATCATAGGTGAATCTTCCATCCCCATATTGTTATGCATAGATTCATGATGAGAGGACATATCACTCTGGTTATCAGAGTGATTGTCAGATATCATATCTTCAGTAGACTCAGGACTGCTTCCAGCATGATGAACAGAGTGAGAAATCATATCAGAACCGGATCCCTGGTGATGTGGAAAAAACCAGGAAGCACAACTTATATAGGGTCCAAATTTACTATTCCTCACTATGGTGGTGATCGGAATTGTGATTAGTATCCAGACTCAGAACTTCTGCTTTCTGTCCCATTCTCCGAAGAGTGCGTAAATGCCTTCGGGGGCTATCATGGAATCTTTGTTCGCAGGGCGGACAACAGAGATAGATCCGTTTTGGCCTGTACTCTTCATCACCCTCCCAGTCGGTGAAAAATATGGGGTCAATCGGTTTGCGCATAATCGGACAGGTTGTCTGTTTTTCCAGAGGCTGCTCAGTTGGCCTTCCCGAAGCAGCAAACAGTGGAAACACGTATGAAGAGATTAGCAGAAAAAATAGAAATGAAAATATTGAGTTTAGATTTCTGGTCACAAGAATACCTCCGTTATGAAATTTATACAGTATCAATTTTATGTTTCAGTTCTGTTTAAAACTAATTCATCAAAGGTTATAAGCTCCTTTCTCAAACCCAGAATCACAGCATCTGTTCCGTGTGAACTTTCTCCGTCATAGAGATCCTCAATCAAATCTACATCGTTAATCCCTTTACCGATAAACAGTTCAAGAAATTCTCTTCGCCTGAACTCAGTATTTCTTTCCCGGGTGCGTTGGATATAGATGTCCCGGATAATAAAATTGGTATCGAGTCCGAAAACAAATTCTATCACACCGAACTGTCCTCTTTGTGCCGCGGCTATAGTATACCCTATAACCTGGCCCTCTTCCCCAATCATTTCATAATAGGGATATTGGGTTCTTTGCCCGCGGAGAAGTTCAGAGCCAAGTCTCTCTTCAATTATCTCCCTTTTTTCACCTGAGATTCTCAGATCCACAGTACGGTAATCCCGTGCATCGGGGAATATTCTGGTCATGTTGCGTTCGGGATTCCTCCACACGCAGACAAACTCTTCCTGAGAAAAAACGGTTACTGCACTAAATAGTAAAATTAAAAAGCTTATATAACTGTAAGGATATTTCATGTGGTGTACCTCCGAAATGTGAGTAGGTGTATCCGCCTCTTAACGTTAGAAATTGTGTGTTCCAGGTAATTCCGGTATAGATGTAATCATTGTTTTTATCACCGATTCTTACAAGGGAACCGGCTAAATCCAGTGACATATTAGCAGAGAGTGCAAAATCCAGGGCAGAAAAAGCACCGATCATAAGCTGGTCATCGTGCATTCCGGCAACAATCTCAGAACGGTTTTCTGCTCTCCCTGAGTAAAGTGTAAAGTCAACTGCCGCAGCGGTAACTCTTTTTGTTATTACCATTTCATCTGCATGTCCGTGACCATGTTCACTTTGGTCTGCTTTCCCTGCGATAGCAGATATTCCAAGTATGTAGTCATCGAATTCACCCAGAGTAAAACCGAGCCGGCCGGTTAAAAGGCCATGCCCTATACCGCTTTTGAACTCCATTCCATACCCCTGGGTTAATGCAATGCCGTAGTCGAGCCTTCCTCTGGTCCCTGAAAACATCAACCCATTGTCACTTTCGAAACCGATGGTTTGATGTTCATTGGCATCGAAGAGATAACGATAGGTGCTGTAATCGGTAATGAGCCCAAAGGGTAGTCTTACCCGTCCTGCAGTTATGTTCCATCTCCCCAAAGGTCCTTTGAGATTTGCATAAAGTTCATGAAGCATAAATGATGAGAAGTTGTCGCTCAGTTCGCTGTTGAGTCCAAAATCCCACCTGTCTCCCCTGTCATCCGCAAGAACTTTGCGGATGACAAGTGAAACTCCGTCAACACCGACCCAATGTTCCTCACTGCTGCCGGTATATCTCAGATCACCTTCGGTTGAGATATCCCAGATCGCATGGGCAGAAGTGAACAGTAGTGCAGAAAACATGGTCAGCAGTTTAATTCTTAATTTTACCATCTTCAATGTGCACCGCCTTTGTACAGTGTTGGACAAGTTCTGGGTTGTGGGTGACAATTATTATGGTCAGCCCTTCTGAGTTGAGTTTTTCAAAAATATTCATGATGTTGGCAGCATTTTTACTGTCCAGATTTCCTGTGGGCTCATCTGCCAGAAGAATGGGTGGATCGTTTATAAGGCTTCTGGCGATGGCCACCCGCTGCATCTCTCCTCCGGAAAGTTGTGAAGGCAGATGGTCGAGTCGGTTTCCAAGTCCCACAAGTTCGAGCAGTTCGCGTGCTTTCCTGTCATCTGTTTTCTTCCCTGCAAAGAGAACCGGAAGTTGAACATTCTGCTTAACTGAAAGGGTCGGTATAAGAAAAAACTGCTGGAATACAAATCCGATTGATTCTTTACGCACCTTAACAAGATCCTTTTCTTCCATTCCTGAAATCTCCACAGAATTTATGGTAAGACTTCCGCTTGTAGGTCTGTCAAGACATCCGACCATATTCAGAAGGGTTGTTTTCCCCGAGCCTGAAGGGCCCATTATGGATACATACTCACCTTTTTCAATAGAAAAGCTGGCCTGTTCAACAGCATGGACTCTTTCAGACCCACGCGTGTAAATTTTTGAGATGTTTTTCAGCTCAATTATCTTTGATCTATTCATTTCTAAGTACCTCCATTGGAACAATACGTGCGGCTTTGAGCGCAGGATAAATGGCACAGGCCATACCCACTATCAAACAGGTGAAAAAGGCAAGTAATGCCATTTGCCAGTTTGGTTGGGCTATTGCACCGGATGGTACAAAAAACACTATGAAACGTCTCATGAAATTACCAAATATTGGACTTACTATCACCCCTGTAAGTGCTCCGACTGCACTGCCTAACGTACAGATCACCAACGTCTCAAGAGTGATCATCTTTATCAGATCATTTCTGCCGGCTCCCACACATTTAAGGTAAGCAATCTCTTTTTTACGTTCAAGCACCGACATCAACATGGTGTTGACAATGCCGAAAATTGCAATTGTAAAAGCCACGATAACCATGACAAACATAATAACCCTGGTGGCGCCGAAAAACTGCAGTATGCCGTCACTGAGCTCCTTTGAACCCACAACATAGTAATCTTCCGGAACCATGCTCTGGAGAACATTGCGCGTTTCGTCCATGTAGGATATGTCATTGAGTTTAATGCCGATTGCAGACAGTCTTCCCTCCCTGTTGACCAATCTTAACGCTGTCTCAAGGGGAAGGAAAAAAGCAGCATCATCCTGTGTAAGATTTCTTTCCAGAATTCCGCTGACCACAAACTCCGTATCCAGATCTTCAGAATACATTCTGTCACTAATTTCAAGCTGCTCAATGAGTGCCATTTCAGCACCAAGGATGACGGAATACTCCTCTTCAAACCATCCGCCTTTAATGATCTGCCAGTCCGGGCGCACATTCATTATGGCATCGGTGATTCCCATGAAGATATCGGTACGTGTACCGTCAAGAGTGGTGAAAGTGAAAATCTTGAATGGCAGGATCTCTTCGATATGAGGCAGATGATTTATTCTGTTTATAATATCTGCATCAACATAGGTCGGGCTTAATCCACCCTGTGCTATAACCGATGCCGCCTCAATGGGACAGCCCTCCCGTGTAACATAAAGGTGAATACCCGTATTCTCACCAAGATCCTTGGATACTGCTGCTGAGTATCCCTTGTCTAATGAAAGCACAACGATAAGCGTGGCCGCAGAAACAAACACACTAAGTGCTGTTAAAATGCCCCGTACAGGACTTCGCTTGATATTGTTTATTGCTAAACTGAAAAAATTCATAGTTTTTTTCTCCTTAAAGTAGCTTCATGCCGTTTGCAGAAATGACAACACGTTCATTGCCGGAATATACCCGTGCAGAAACTCTGACTCGCGTTCCGATGTCAAGACTTGGTGGCCTGAAACCGTTCAGATTGACTTCAATTACTTCGTTGCCTTCTCTGTAATTAAACTTGCAGCGTGATGCGCACTGGCCGGAAATCGAACCCTCCATCACAACAGTTTTACCATCAAAGTTCTCAGGACTCTGAAGTATTTGGGCAAGAGTTGTGATTTCTGTTCCTTCTGGAATTTCAGAGCCAAAGCTACTCTTTCCTCTTTGCTGACCATGTAGTATGAATGAAGTTGCCAAAACGGCAATCATTCCTAAAAGAAGTAATGAAAATTTTTTGTTCTTAAACATAATTATCTCCCTTGGTACATTTTTTACAGGACCAATAGATGCACAAATCCGGTCAAACATCTATAGGGTGCCTGTGTTATAATAGGTATATCTGGACTGTTTTAAATTAGAAGGGAGATCAATTCCTGAGGATTGTAGAAGATATGTGCGTGGCAACTGTATTGTTGCTGAGCGGAAAAACAGTTATCTGTTTACTGCTTTGAGGAAAAGCAAATGTGTGCGCAACAGGTGTGTTGAGAGCCGGCGAAACCGGGTCGAGCTGAATATTTGAAACAGAAAACGGAGTCGTTTCTTTTGCACATTCAACGCATACCGATGAATTGGAGCTGGTATCACAACACTGGCTTTTTATGCAGCAGTTGTCTGCGGATTCTATCTTACCTGCGGAACCAAAGCTCTTGCACCGAAGAAAATGGGTATAATATCCGCCATTTACACTCATTGCGAACAGCAGGCCTATAATAAAGAATATTCTTCCGGGTCTTTTTCTGTTAAGATAGTTGTTCATATCACAAATATACCACCAAAACTGTAAACATTCCATTTTTTATTTAAAAAAATTGGCCATTCTGGTTTTAGTATGGAAAGTTAGAAATTGAAAGTAAAAGAGAGTAAAAGAGAGTAAAAGAGAGTAAAAGAGAGTAAAATATTTTGGGCGGCTGCCGCGGACGTCACCGGTCCTCCTTTCGGCTCGTCGTACCTCCTCGGTCCCTCGTTTATAGCGCTACGAGGACTCCGCTTTTTGGAGGGGACTGGCCAATAGGAATTGTCCACCTGCAGTCCTCCCTGCCGCTTTTTACCCGGGCGGTATTTGTATCAATTAACTCTTTTGTGTTTATACTACACTTTTCACATAAGGTATGTTTTTACACTTGAACTTTCACTCTTAAGGGCTATAAAAATCGCTTACCTTAGCGCGCTGCAGTGAGCTCCTTGTCGAAGTGTACGACTGCATTGAATGGGTAGCGGAAGATCCCGATGAGGTGCTCCGAAGAGGGAGCTGCAGCGAGAAATGCTTTTCCCATCCAGTATAACCTGAACAGTTTTCTGTTTTGTATATAATAGGACCTAAATCATACGATTGTTTGACAAAATTGTTAAAATAATTTCGCAACAGACTTTACGTGCAAAATCGTGCAATGAAATTGATCAACATTCAATGAAAACAAAAGTAAACATGAAAGATAAGACTGCTTATGGTGAAAAACCAAAGCTGCCAACAGTCGAAAGTTGACATAGGGTACACAGTATATACACTTCAT
>LDWW01000070.1 GCA_001045525.1 Chitinispirillum alkaliphilum
AATCGAAAATATCACTACACAGGGTAAATTGCACAGTTAAGCATTTACCCGAGCTACCGGACATTAACCTATTAGATGAAAAAAAAAAGCTGTTCTCTCAGAGAACAGCTTAAATACAGTGACCAGTTATGATTTACAATTAGTGGCTTATTTTATCAGGTATTTGGTGAGTAGCCGTACTCCGTATCCTGTCGCAAACTGGGGGATTTCTCCCTTAGCGCCTCCTTCATTGAAAGCCGTACCCGCAATATCTATATGAGCCCAGGGGCATTCTTCCACAAATTCTTTAAGAAATGCAGCGCCGATAATTGAGCTTGCATGACCCCTTTTTAGCTTCGCAAGGTTTCTTATATCACAGATATCACTTTTTATGGTTTGGCTGTACTCTTCATATAAAGGTAATCTCCACAACCGTTCACCACTACTCTCACCCGCTTCAAACAACTCTTGGGCAAGTTGATCGTTATTTGAAAAAAGACCAGCTACTATATCACCTAAAGCCACAAGAACACCCCCTGTAAGAGTTGCCAGATCCACAATTGTAGAAGGAGAGTGTTTTTTCAGGCAATAGGAAATCGCATCAGCCAATACAAGGCGTCCTTCCGCATCTGTATTACATATTTCAACGGTTTTACCTGAATAGGAGCGGTAAACATCTCCGGGAAAATAGGCATTTGACCCTATTGCATTGTGAGCTGCTGCGATTACCCCAACAACATTGATTTTTGGTTTCAATGCGCCGATGCATTTCATTGTCGCAAGAACTGCAGCTGAGCCCGCCATGTCTTCACGCATGGTTTCAATACTGCCACTGGGCTTTAAATTCTGCCCTCCGGAGTCGAATGTAATACCTTTCCCGATTATGGCTGTTTTTTCCTTTGATTTTCGGTTTGCTGTGTACTCAATAATTATTAGTCTTGGAGGGTAGGGGGAACCCTTGCCCACAGCATCGATTAAGGACAGCTTCTGGCGCCTGAGCTCCTTTTCATCAAGAACAGTCACTTTCATCCCACAGGTGTTGCCAAGAGAACGAGCTTCTTTGGCAAGAGCTTCAGGTGTCATTACTGATGCATTTTCATTCACCAGGTCTCTTGCATAATTGACATTGCTACAGAGAATGTCGGTGTTTTTTATATCATTGAGAGTGAGAGTGGAAGATACCACTTCTAATGTGTCTATACGGGGCGGTTTTTCACTCTTGTATTTTACAAACCGATAAGAACCAAGGATCGCTCCCTCCACAAGTGCTGTTGCTTCCATCTTTTTGCACCATTTCTCTTCCGGGATCATCAGCACAACTTTGGACCTTTTAAGCTCCATTGCTTTCTGAACCCCTCTGGCGGATGCTCCTCTCAGTTTTCCTGGGTTGATCTGATCTGTTTTTCCCAAACCGCAGTAAACATGTGCAGTTTCCTCTTCATACCTTACGGTGATCTCACAATCATTGCCACTGAAATCCACTAATTTAGTCTCTGTTTCAGGCAAAAAGTGGATAATCGTATTGTGATGCGGAGTTTTAGAGTATCTAATTTTCATGTTGTACCGCCCGGTTGTTATAGTTAAAAAGGTGGAAAATTTTTTAAATTGCAGCTATAAGAAAGAAAATACTGTTTTCTAATATATATATTTGTAAGACTTGTGTTTGGTGATACCAGGAGTTTGACTGGCGCAACAGGTTTTCTGATTAGGTTTTATTTTTCAGGATGGTAAAAATGGGAAAGACAGCAATTTTGTTTCCAGGTCAGGGATCTCAGGAGTTGGGTATGGGAAGAGACCTGTTTAAAAAGGATCAGTTTTTCAGATCACTTATAGATATGGCATCAGATATTACTGGCGAAAACCTTGAAGAAGTATGTCTCAACGGACCTGTGAGTAAACTTGTAAGGCCTCATTTACTCCAGCCACTGATTGTCTCCATTTCACTTGGGTATTTTAAACAGCTCCAAAATCATGGAATCAGACCTCAATTGCTGGCAGGTCATTCACTGGGTGAAATAACTGCCTTGGCAGCAGCTGATGTTATAACGAGTGAAGATGCTGTGAGAATCGCAACCAGAAGAGGGCAGTTAATGGAGCAGGTTGCACAAAAGATTGATGGTGGAATGATAGCTGTGATGTTTGCTGATATCGAAGAGGTTCGAAATGTATTGAAGCAAATGGAGAAAGCTGAGAAAATTTGTATCGCCAATGATAATGCGCCTGGCCAGGTAGTGCTTTCTGGAGAACTAAACACTCTTGAGCAATTCACCCAAAAAGGTATTGGAAAATGCCTCAAGGTCAAAGTCGCCGGGCCCTGGCACAGTTCCTATATGAACCTGGCAAGAATAGAGTATGAAAACTGGGTTAAAACTATTAGGTTTAACCCACCAGAGACAACTCTTGTACTTAATGCCCCTTCAAAAACAGAAACTGATCCTGAAAAGATTAAAACTCTCCACATCGGTCAGCTCACAAATGCTGTTTATTGGAGAGAGAGTATGGAACTGATAAGGCAACGGGGTGTGGAAACCATATTTGAGGTAGGTCCCGGAAAAGTACTAAAGGGTTTGGCAAGAGCAAACGGGTTAGGAAAAAACGCTTCTCTTGTTTCTATAGACAGCTATGAAAGCATTACAGAGCATTGTCAGGAAGTGCTTGTTAACTGATCAGTGGGAACAGTTTGTAAATGAGCCTGCTCAGCCTGGTATTCAGGCTGAGCACTTTTGAATATACCTCTTATCGCTATAATTTGCTTACAGCTGTATCGTCACACTCTCCTTTTCAGAAAACTTGTAGATCTTCTCCTGCACCTTGACTATCACAGGATTACCCCATCCTTTTTCAAATGAGATCTTTAGTGTCCTATGGTTAAGCCGGATATCGATCCAGTGGCTTCTGTACCGGACTGTTTGTCTTATTTCTGTAAGATTCTCTGGTAACTGGGGGGTAAAATGCAGAATGTTGTTCCTGACTTCAAGCCCGGTATAACACCTCTGTACTATGTCGAGAACTCCGGACATAGCCCCCAGATGGATCCCTTCGGGAGTGGTTCCTCCCTGAATATCCTCAAAATCTGCTTTCAGTGCTTTTTTGAAAGTGCTCCATGAGCGGTTTCGATCCAAGCGGGACTGTATCCATGAGAATACTATTCGGCTGAGTGTGGAACCATGAGATGTACGGTGGCGATAGTATTCAACATTATCTGCAATGGATGAGAAATGGAAAGGGTATCCCAAATGGTTGAACGTTTGTTCAAGCTCTTCAAGGGAAAAAAGATAAAAGAGCATTAATACATCAGCCTGCTTGCTTGCCTTATAATTGTTTACAGAATCATTTTCTTTTTCAAGGATACGGTCCAGTCGCATATCTTCCCCGTATTTTTCTCTGTACTTTCCCCAGTCAAGTTCCCTGAGATCGCTATACCCTTCAAACTGATCTATTATGTTTTGGGTGAAAGGGATGAACATTTTTCTGCTGATTCGGCTCCACTTTTCCATCTCTTCATCATCGATTCGGAGCTGATTCATCAGTTCATCTCTTCTGTTAACATCCAATAAGTGATAAGTGTCTATGGCCCGTAACATGACCCATGCTGCCATAAAATTAGTGTAGGCGTTGTTGTTAACACCGGGTAATTCTGAATCTGGATAGTGGGTGTGATATTCATCAGGACCAATTACACCATGTATTTCATAGCGGTTTCTCTCCCTGTTGAAATGACACATGGAGGTCCAGAACTTGGCAATTTCAAAAATTATCTCTGCCCCGAAAAAATAGAGAAACTCCTTATCGTCTGTTGTTTGAAAGTACTGCCAGATACTCATCACTATGGCAGAGTTTACATGCCGCTGGAGGTGTGTGTCATCAGGTACCCAACGCCCCGATTGGGGGTTGAGATGAATCTTCTGACTTTCCTCCCTTCCGTTACTCCCGCTCTGCCAGGGAAACATGGCGCCCCTGTATCCTGCTTCCCGTGCTGCAATACGCGCCCTTTCCAATCGGCGATAACGGTAAAGGAGAAACTCACGGGTGAGCAGGGGATTCCTGAAATTAAGAAAAGGAAATGAAAACAACTCATCCCAGAGAATATGCCCCCTGTATGCCTCTCCATGTAATCCTCGTGGAGGAATCCCTACATCAAGATCATAAGTATGGGGGGATGCGGTTTGTAGTATATGAAATATATGCAGTCTCATTATGAGCTGGCTCTCTTCATCACCATCGATTTCAATATCAAATTGCTTCCAAAGATTACCCCATATCTGGCTGTGGGATTGGAGCAGTTGTTTAAAATTACCCACCCTCTCAAGAAGCTCGGTTGCCTCAAGGACCGGTTCACTGATTGCCATATCCCTGGAGGTGTAAATCGCAGCTACTTTTTCAATCTGCACAGGGGTATTTTCTTCACAAACAAATGTGAGCTCCTGGGAGAAGAAATCTCCCTTCTGAGAGGAGTTACTTTCCGTTTCAATGGGTGTGCTCTCATCCAGAAACACACGGGTTCTGACTGCCTGAGCCATGTTTATATGGGATTGGTTAGTGCGGGCCTCAAGATAAATGTTGCTGTTTTTACAGCATCCGCAGCTTAGAATTTCTAAATGCTTGTTGTTGAGATCATTGTATCGTTTAACACCGCTATTGGTCACACCACCGTCGATCCCTGATTCAACCGTCACTTTCCCTGACCAGTTAAGCGGAATGAGTTCCCATTTGATTGCTGCAAGGTGGTGATGCTCCATATGTACAATCCGAAACGAATTTAGTATTGTTTCGTTTCCGCCTTCATCTCTGAAATGAGCCGAACAATATAAAACACCCTGATGGGTGTCGAGTTCCTGTTTGTAAGAGATTATATCTGACTTATCCAGGGAAAACCAGGGGCCCTCTTTTATTCTGAATGTAAGGTAAAGCCAGTTCGGCCAATTTACAAAATCTTCATTTTCTATAACTTTACCGGCAATATAGGATTTTAACCTGTTGTACCCACCTGCAAGGTAGGTTCCGGGATAATGCGTATTGTTTGCTTTGGAGCTTTCATTTGCCCCCCTGGTCGCAAAATACCCGTTCCCAAGGGTGCATAGTGCTTCTCGAAGCGGTTGATCAGAGGGGTTATACCCGTTAAATACAATTGTATGGTTAACCGAATCCATTTCTCCCCACCTTTTTTTATGTATATGGGGATAATGTGTTGCAAGAGCCTTGCCAAAATTCTTAAAATTGAAATTGAAAGTAAAAGAGATTGAGAGAGAGAATAAGAATAATTTGGGCGCATGCCGAAGACAGTTCGGCCAGGCTCACTGTAAACTTACCGGTCCTCCTTTCGGCTCGTCGTACCTCCTCGGTGCCTCGTTTGTAGGGCTTCGCGAAGACGCTCCGCCCTTTGAGGGCACTGGCACTTAAGAAAGTGCCACATAGCCGTCCCTCCTTGCGCGGTTTAGCAATATAGGTATTTACTTGTGTTGACATTCTCTCACTTCCGCTCACACTGAGCATCCCGATTTCCGAATCGGGATAGTCGAAGTGTTCTTGGAAGTATAATTTAAAGTAAAAGGATTGAGAAAGAGATTAAGAATGATTTGGGCGGCTGCCGCGGACAGCACCGGTTCTCCTTTCGGCTCGTCGT
>LDWW01000071.1 GCA_001045525.1 Chitinispirillum alkaliphilum
CCGAGGAGGTATCCCGATTTCAATCGGGAAGCCGAAAGGAGGACCGGTAAGTTTACAGTGAGCCTGGCCGAACTGTCCTCGGCAGCCGCCCAAATTATTCTTATTCCTCTCTCAATCTCTTTTACTTTCAATTAAATTTTTAAGAACACTTCGACTATCCCGATTCGGAAATCGGGATGCTCAGTGCGAGCGGGAGCTCAGGACAGGCTGTGTGAGCGGAAGTGAGAGAATGTCATAACAAAGCAAATACCTACACTGCAAACCGCGCAAGGAGGGACGGCTATGTGGCACTTTCTTAAGCGTCCAGTGACCTCAAAGGGCGGAGCGTCTTCGCGAAGCCCTATAAACGAGGCACCGAGGAGGTATCCCGATTTCAATCGGGAAGCCTGTAGGAGAACCGGTAAGTTTACAGTGAGCCTGGCCGAACTGTTCCCGGCATGCGCCCAAATCATTCTTATTCTCTCTCTCAATCTCTTTTACTTTCAACAATTATACTTCCAAGAACACTTCGACTATCCCGATTCGGAAATCGGGATGCTCAGTGCGAGCGGGAGCTCAGGACAGGCTATGTGAGCGGAAAGTGAGAGAAAAACCGGAAACAAAATCCCAAAGTCCCCTTCAGGGGATTTAGGGGCTTCTTAAACGGTAATACAAATATCTCCACGGTAAACCGCGCAAGGAGGGACGGCTATGTGGCACTTTCTTAAGTGCCAGTGCCCTCAAAGGGCGGAGCGTCTTCGCGAAGCCCTACAAACGAGGCACCGAGGAGGTACGACGAGCCTGAAGGAGAACCGGTGCCGTTCCCGGCATGCGCCCAAATCATTCTCAATCTCACTCTATACAAAACAGAAAACCATTCAGTGTTAGCTGGATGGGAAAAGCATTTCCCTCGCTGCAGCTTCAGGCTATCACACCACCGTCACATTCACCTTTTTCCTTTTCACCGTCTCATTTGCCACATGTCTTAGCATGGTGTCGGCTTTGACTCGCTTCACCGCTGCAAACGATTCCCTGTGTGTTACCTCCACGAGCCCCAGTTCATCTTTGGCCAGTCGCCCCTTCCGGAACAAAAAACCTACAATGTCAACTTTGTTTATCTTATCCCGTTTACCGAGATTCAACTTAACAGTAACCCATTCGGTCTTGTCAGGTAGTGGAAGGTCCCTGGAGAAAACTTCAGTCTGCGGTCTTTTGGGCAGGTAAGACGGAAGCTTATCGGCCTCTGAGAGGATGATATAGGTTGTGCCGGTGGCGTTCATGCGGGCCGTTCTGCCGTTGCGGTGGATAAATGATGTCTCGGTGGTAGGCAGGTGATAATGGATAATAAACTTGATTTCAGGAATATTGAGGCCCCGGGAAGCCAGGTCTGTTGTCACAAGCAGATGATAACTTCCGTTGCGAAACTTCAGAAGCGACTCCTCGCGATCCTCCTGCTCCATCCCGCCGTGGTATTTTACCACATCGATATCTTTGGACTGCAAAAACCGGGTGACCCGGTCGACTGCATCACGGTGATTACAGAACACCACGGCAGACTGGTTTCCAATATATTTGACAAGGTGTAAAAGGGTTTCAAGCTTGTCGGGGTCAGGGGACTCGACGGTTTTAAGGGTGATGCGTGGCTGGAGGTCCTCATCGGAAAACTCTACCCGAAACGGCTCCTTCATCCCGACAAATTCGGGGATCTCTTTAAGTCTGGTCGCCGAGATACAGATCCGTTTTTTGAGTTTTTTGAGATTCCCCACGATAAATTCCATCTCCTCCAAAAACCCAAACTCCAGGGATTTATCGAATTCATCGAGTACCAGGGTGGTGATTTTGGAGTAATCGAACCGGTTGGCCTCGATATGGGCGACGATTCGTCCCGGGGTACCCACCAGAATGGGCGGGGAGTTACGGAAACTGTTTTTTTCGGCTTCAAGGGAGTGGCCGCCGTAGCAGCACATGATTTTTACAGGCGAACGGGTGGCCTTGTGGACATCCTGGATCTGGCAGGCCAGTTCGCGAGAAGGAACGATAATCAGGGCCTGGACAGCGCTGATGGTCTGGTTGATCATTTTAGCAGTCGGCAGCAGATAGGCAAGTGTCTTGCCCGATCCGGTAGGGGCATGGATCAGGGTGTTGCGGTTGGTGTAGATCGCATCGATAGCCTGGGTCTGCATCTCATTGAGTGCGGCGATATTGAGATTTTTAAGAGATTGTTCAATCACGGGGAGTGTCTTTCTATCATTAAAACTGACTTGAAAATGGATGTTGCCTGTTTTTGCGAATTATAAGTGGTCTGAATATACCTTAATACTACTGGGCGGCGGTGAGGAAGTTGAAAGAATGTCATTTAACAGTGCCACTAGTGAGAATGTAATGAAGGACAAGGATGTTTACATGTGGGGAAAGCAGAGACTGTCTCAAAAGCAAACAACAAGAATACTTTGGGCGGCTGCCGAGGACAGTTCGGCCAAGCTCACTGTAAACTTACCGATTCCCTTACAGGCTCTCCCGCCAACGGCGGGATCGGTGCGACGTTTATAGGGCTGCGCGAAGACGCTCCGCCCTTTGAGGGTACTGGACGCTTAAGAAAGCGCCACCTTACAGGCAATCTGCCGCATTTTACCCAAGCGGTGTTATCATGCACGACGGCATGTTTTAATGTTTCTTTTCATCAGAGCTGTTTCGGATTAAAACAAATGCCACTGAGCAAGAGCGCCAGGGCGGACTGCAGGTGGACAATTCCTATTGTCCAGTCCCCTCCCAAAAGCGGAGTCCGCGGAGCGCTATAAACGAGGGACCGAGGAGGAACGACGAGCCGAAAGGAGGACCGGTGCCGTCTTCGGCAGGCGCCAAAAAACCTTATATTCTTTATCAAGGAACTGGCAGGTTCACTGCCCGGTAATAAGCATAAATTAGTGGTCACCTGGATCGAATTACATAGAGAAGAACTGTTGGCAGATTGGCAGTTGGCTATTAAGGGGAAAAAACTGTTTTCTATCAAAGGACTCGAATAATGGCACTTGAAGAAGTTAAACCTTTGCAGGATTTCACGTTGTGGGTCAGAACATCCGGTGGCTGCAGCGGCTATTTCGATGTAAAACCCTACCTCGACGCGGATGCATTTCTTCCGCTGAAGCAATGGTCAGAATTCGTACAGTTTTCAAACCGGGGGTATTTTATCGAATGGCCCTGCGGTGCGGACCTCTCTGCAGACACGATCGAATCCAAAATGGCTGTCACTTCACAACAGGAGAAAAAGGGACTGAGTGTCAGGGAGGATGAGGAGTAGCTTGAATGGAAGGAAAGGATAAGTAGTTTACATGTGGGGAAAGCAGAGGCTGTCTCAAAAATAAAAGAACTGGAATAATTTGGGCGGCTGCCGCGGACAGTTCGGCCAAGCTCACTGTAAACTTACCGATTCCCTTGCAGGCTCTCCCGCCAACGGCGGGATCGGTGCGACGTTTATAGGGCTGCGCGAAGACGCTCCGCCCTTTGAGGGTACTGGACGCTTAAGAAAGCGCTACCTTCCAGGCAATCTGCCGCATTTTACCCCAAGCGGTATTTTCATGCACAGCGGAATGCTTTAATGTTTATTTTTCATCAGAGCTGTCTCGGATTAATACAAATGCCACTGAGCAAGAGCGCCAGGGCGGACTGGAGGTGGACAATTCCTATTGTCCAGTCCCCTCCAAAAAGCGGAGTCCTCGGAGCGCTATAAACGAGGGACCGAGGAGGAACGAGGAGCCGAAAGGAGGACCGGTGCCGTCTTCGGCAGGCGCCCAGAATTCAATGTCTTTTATCATTTTACTTAATCTTGGTACCAGTTACAGTAACTTTCTGCAAACCGAAGGCCTGCCCTGCAATTTAGCTCTGAATAGGCCTTTATAATCAGACACACATTGTGTTTCAGGATTTATTTTGAACCTATGGATGCAAAGGATAACCCCCTCAGCACTCCTCACGACACACTTTTCCGGGAAACATTTTCCAGGATCGAAACAGTTCGCTCATTTGTGGCTAATTATGTTCCAAAGAAGATAAGTTCCCAGCTCAACCTCCAAACACTTGCGATTCAAAAAGATTCCTTTATCGATAAGGAACTCAGCGAACACTTTTCAGATATCCTCTACAGTGTCAAATTGCGCGGCAAACCGGCATTTTTATATCTGCTCTTTGAACATAAAAGTTATATTGACCCATGGACCGGTTTTCAGCTCCTCAGAAACATGGTGAAAATCTGGGAGCAGTACAGAAAGCAGCATAAAAGAACGAAAAAACTGCCCCTAATAGTACCGATACTGATCTACCAGGGAGCACAGCAGTGGAAAGCAGAAACTTCAATCACCCATCTTTTCGAAAATGTCGAAAATACACGGGATTATATCCCCGAATTCAAGACAGAGGTATATGATATTTCACATATCCCCGATGAACAAATCAGGGGTGAGATACTTCTGAGAGTAAATTTTCTCATACAGAAGTACTCCAGAACCCCACAGCTTTGGGATAAACTTCATGAGATACTGCACTTATTGCTTGAATTTAAGGACAAGAAAACCAAATTAGAGTATTTTGAAATATTATACCGGTATCTCAGTACCGTAACGGATGCAAAGAATGCAGAGCAGTTAAATCAGGAGTTCATAGAAAGTGCACAGACAGGAGGGTTTACAATGCCTACAATAGCTGAAAAATGGTATCAGGATGGAAAAACCGAGGGTAAAATTGAAGCAGCACAAAAAATGATCGAACTTGGAATGAGTGATGAGCAGATTGAGAAGATTACCGCATTGGGGATGGAAAAGATAAGGGAACTGAGAGGGGAAGATAAGAGCAGGTGACTTGTGTGGTGTTTGGAGACATTGGGCCTGAAACTTGTTTATCATTCCCCTACCCTCAACTCCCGCTTCGGAAGACCTCTCCGGGATTTTCGTCTACCCCTTCAACGCGGTCGAGCAGCTAAATCAGGAGTTCATAGAAAGTGCACAGACAGGAGGGTTTAAGATGCCTACTATAGCGGAAAAATGGTATCAGGATGGAAAAACCGAGGGTAAAATTGAAGCAGCACAAAAAATGATCGAACTTGGAATGAGTGATGAGCAGATTGAGAAAATTACCGCATTGGGGATTGAAAAGATAAGGGAACTGAGAGGGAAAGATAAGAGCTGTTGACTTGTGTGTTGTTTGGAGACATTGGGCCTTGAAACTTGTTTAATCATTCCCCT
>LDWW01000072.1 GCA_001045525.1 Chitinispirillum alkaliphilum
AGGCTCTCCCGCAGAATGCGGGATCGGTGCCTCGATTGTAGGGCTTCGCGAAGACGCTCCGCCCTTTGAGGGCACTGGCACTTAAGAAAGTGCCACCTTCCGTCCCCCCTTGCGCGGTTTGCCCGGGCGGTATTTGTATTCCCGTATAAGAGGCCCCTAAATCCCCCTGAAGGGGACTTTGGGGATCTTGATTCCGGTTTTTCTCTCACTTCCGCTCGCACTGCCTGTCCTGAGCTTCCGCTCACACTGAGCATCCCGATTTCCGAATCGGGATAGTCGAAGTGTTCCTGTTTTTAAGACAAAAGAATTAAGAATAATTTGTGCAAAGAATTAAGAATATTCTGGGCGCATGCCGGGTACAGTTCGGCCAGGCTCACTGTAAACTTACCGGTTCTCCTTCAGGCTTCCCGATTGAAATCGGGATTCCTCCTCGGTGCCTCGTTTGTAGGGCTTCGCGAAGACGCTCCGCCCTTTGAGGGCACTGGTACTTAAGAAAGCGCCACCTTCCGTCCCCCCTTGCGCGGTTTGCAGTGTAGGTATTTACTTTGTGTTGACATTCTCTCACTTCCGCTCACGTTGCCTGTCCTGAGCTTCCGCTCACACTGAGCATCCCGATTTCCGAATCGGGATAGTCGAAGTGTTCTTAAAATTAAAAGTAAAAGAGATAAAGAATTATCTGGGCGCATGCCGCGGACGGCACCAGTTCTCCTTCAGGCTCGTCGTACCTCCTCGGTGCCTCGTTTATAGCGCTTCGAGGACTCCGCCCTTTGAGGGCACTGGCACTTAAGAAAGTGCCACATAGCCGTCCCCCCTTGCGCGTTTTACCCGAGCGGTATTTGTATTACCGTTAAGAGCCCTCTGAATCCCCCGGTGGGGGACTTGAAGAACTTACCCGGGTATATAATTTTTTTTCCAAAATTTCGTTAAGTGTATCTGTAATGCACTTTTTTACATCCACAGCCTATTGTAGCTGACAATGCTCCCCTTCCGGAAGTCCCCCTTTGGGGGATTAGGGGGCTCCGAAAACAATTCACCGGTCCTCCGACGTTTCATCATCATCCTTGGGCGGTGTCCAGTGGAAATTATTATTTGCCAAAGCACTCTTACTCACCGATCCATGCCTGTCCCGTGCCATTATCCTGTAATAATAGGTACAGGTTCCGCTCTCGCAATCCTCCGGCACGAAGGTAAATGAAAAGGGACTTGGTTTCTGCCCATCAAACTCAAAATCACCACCTCTTCTCCAGTCCTGCACAATATACTGCTCTGTGGTGTCGCTTTCAGTCAGCTGAGAACCCTTTTTTATCAGTATACGGTACTCTGTATCTAAACTGTCAATTACATCCATACCTGACCAGGAAAGCTTTCTGCCCTCGTCAACAGCATCGCTTGTCACAGAAGGTACAGGCGGTGCGCTGTCCGCTACGATTACAAACTTCTTGCCTGCAACTAAACCATCGTTGTCACGCACGTGAATGTATTGGGGTACACCATTGTTGATCCTCGCTTGATCAACATTCCACTCGAGGCTGTCGACAGTGGTAACCGTATTGGTATCCGGCCATTTGGTATTAGCCCAGTAGTACCGCTCTATGGTACCGTTGTCATATGCGTTTACCTTAGCGTAGTACTTTACACCAGTTCGTGTTAAACCATTGTCCACCACCACAAAGATGGTATCCTGATCCCCATCCGGAGTGTTTCCCCATACAACGGGTCTTCCCAGCCGCACATTGAATTCGAACTGTTCTATTTCGGAGACTAACCCGTGGTTATCCATCACACGCACCCTTACCGTTTTACTTCCGTACTGTGATGTGTCATACTCTGCGGTAAACTGGTATGTATCGCCGCTCATCTCCTGCCATTCGCCAAATGAGCCTGATCCCGTATCCACCTTTATGAAATCAACTGTTCCGTTTGTGTCTTCAGCTGTTACGGTAAAGGTGACCTGAGTATTTACAAATATTGTATCAGGTTCCGGATCCGTTTCAATGGATACCACAACCGGTCTTCCCGTCCTCACATTTACGGTATCATAGAGAGTATCAGTTATCCTGCCCAGATCATCAGTGCCGCTGAACTTAAGCACCTGTGTGCCGGCCTGATCCTGTGTAAAGGTTATCTCAAATACTGCACTGTCCCCTTCGGCAGATTTCGTTTGCGGATCGGCACTTCCAAGCACAAGTGTAATGTTGTCAAGGTTACCGCCTCCGGTCACATTTCCATGTACGGTAAAACGGACAGGGGAGAGGATGAAAATTTCATCCCTGTCGGTGTCTGTTGTAATATTGTCAAGAGATGCGGTGTACTCGTTTACCTCTGCAGTGGTGCTGAGCGTGTCACTGTGTAACCCGTCATTATCAATCGCAAACACTTTAAGGGTAAATGTTCCAGCCTCCGGCGGTGTCCATGCAAACTCATTTCCCTCCACAGGCTCAAACCCCTGGCCATGGCTGAAATAGTAGCTCTCAATCGTACCGTTTGGATCGTGGGCACCAAACTTTACCATAACAGAATCACGGGTATAAAGAACTGATTTGTCGGTGACAAGAGAATCCATAACCGGATAACCGGGCTTTACCTCGATAACAAGTGTCTTCCATGCGGAATATCTTCCGTCATCGTCCCTTGCACTTGCAGAGATCTCCACTTTTCCGGTGTCTGAAAGTGAGAACTGTACCGGGAAGGTATGCTCTGCAGAGGCACCCGATACTTCTGCGCTGTCAATAATACCCGCAGTGTTGGTTTTCAGGAAAATCATCTCAATCTCACCGTCGCTGTCCAGTGCGCTGACCGTAATGTTTCGGTTGTGGTGTGCATAGATTTCGCTGGTGTCTGCTGTAACGGACTCCACAACAGGCTCACCTTCACTGACCACCTCTATCTGTGAGGTAAAAACGGCAGACTTCACACCAGCGGTATCCCGCACCCGTGCATTGAAAGTGAAACTTCCGGTATCTTCAAAGGTAAAGATAAAAAGGTTTTCTGAGCTGTAGGAGGGGGTACTGTCCTGCTCCATCCACACGCTGAAAGCCTTTACTGTCCGGGGAGCCTCAAAGATGATACTTAAATCTGTGGCCACTCCGCGCAGAATTCTCTGTGGGGTCAGTTCGTTAATAACCGGCTGCCCTGAGGTAACCGTAATCACCCCCGCTTCCAGACGTGTACTTTCATGGATTTCGGTTTTGGCCACAACACCGGTTGTGTATGATCCGCTGTTTGAAAACCGCAGGTTAAAAGTAGTATCCACAGTGGCGGTATTTGGGTAAACAGTTATAAATACAGTTCCGTTTGTGTCAATAACCAAAGTGTCTATGGTTTGATCTCCGTCAACAGATGCAGAAACAGTGAGGGAGACAGTTTCACCCGTGATTGCATCACTTGAAGAGAGCACTGCGTTTGTCACAACCGGTGTTCCCTGTTCTGAAACAACGACTGTAATGGTGCATCTGTTTGAGCTCACCGAGGATGTGTCGGTAAACCACACCACTATGGGGTATTCCCCGGCTTCATCAAAGGTACGGGTGATATTATTATGCTTTGTTGTTGTGTCTGCACTGCCGCTTTGGTTAAGATCCCAGTTCCACACAGCTGGCTCTCCGCTTACCACAGACGGAGCACTTATGACAATACTGCTGCCAGCGGTACCCTGCAGTTCAAGTCTGGTTGAACTAAGGGCGGGAGCATCCTGCAAGGCCTCCACAAGAATATTCTTTGTAACGATCAGCTGTGAGCCAAACCCGCTGATACGCGCTTCGAGCTCATACTCTCCGGCAGTCAGGTCACTTAGATTGAGTGCAGAGGAAAACGGTTTCTCTTCTGCAAGTGCGCTGTCGCCGATGTACCAGTCAATGGTGAGATTATCCTCACCGGAGAAATCCTCACTTGTGGATATCACGCTGTATTTAGCACCATCGGGACCCGTAACAGAAGGGCCTGAGACAGAAAAGAAATTTTTTGCATGCACGTATACACTATCGGTCATTTCTCTTCTGTTTGGGCGAACGGCGTAAACGTGCACATATCCGCTGTACTCGCGGAGAAAGAGTAGTGAGGCGGAATCGGTTCTGCTGTCAAACTCCTGTTTCCCACCATAGAGTACCCCTTCCGTTGCAGCGCGTACTTTCCATGAAGCGAAGGTGTCTTCCCCCATATCCACAAATCGTATGGTGTAGGGTGAGAAAACAGCAAGGGTGTCATTGCTGCTCCATGAGGGTTCGATTGTGAATGAGTAGTCTCCCTTAAAACCCGGGTCTACCGGGTTATCGATTGGCGCACATGAGATCATAAGCATAAAATTTAACAAAATTATGGTGTAAAGGGTTGAGCTTTTCAACTATCAGCCTCTTTTTTGGTTGACCAGTGGGGGTCTTAGGCAGTCTTGTTTCTGGTTTTCTCTCACTTCCGCTCACGTTGCCTGTCCTGAGCTTCCGCTCACACTGAGCATCCCGATTTCCGAATCGGGATAGTCGAAGTGTTCTTAAAATTAAAAGTAAAAGAGATAAAGAATTATCTGGGCGCATGCCGCGGACGGCACCGGTTCTCCTTCAGGCTCGTCGTACCTCCTCGGTGCCTCGTTTGTAGGGCTTCGCGAAGACGCTCCGCCCTTTGAGGGCACTGGCACTTAAGAAAGTGCCACCTTCCGTCCCCCCTTGCGCGGTTTGCAGTGTAGGTATTTACTTTGTGTTGACATTCTCTCACTTCCGCTCACACTGCCTGTCCTGAGCTCCCAGTCGAAGGGAGCATCCCGATTTCCGAATCGGGATAGTCGAAGTGTTCCTGTTTATAGACAAAAGAATTAAGAATATTCTGGGCGCATGCCGAAGACGGCACCGGTTCTCCTACAGGCTTCCCGATGGAAATCGGGATTCCTCCTCGGTGCCTCGTTTGTAGGGCTTCGCGAAGACGCTCCGCCCTTTGAGGGCACTGGCACTTAAGAAAGTGCCACATAGCCGTCCCCCCTTGCGCGGTTAACCCGGGCGGTATTTGTGTGACCGTTTGTGAGTTTATTATTGCTACGGTGG
>LDWW01000073.1 GCA_001045525.1 Chitinispirillum alkaliphilum
TGCAGGTTTTGTCCATGATGGACCTAAAAGAAACAGTATAGAGATATTTGATGCCAGTACGTATAAAAAAGTAAAAGAGATACCGGTTGGATATAATGTTCAGAGGCCCGAATACAGTGAAGACAACGAAAATGTATATATCGCTGTTACTAATTTACGTGAAGATAAATTCCCCTATATAATTTCGGTTAACAAAACTAACCTCGAAGTTAATCAGATTAGTTGCTTCGAACCGAGTTATAATATACAAAGGTACATTCTTAAAACAATCGATTCTGTGTTATTAGCATCTAGTTATTCAGTTCCAAGGGGAGTGTGTATAAACACTCTTGATCTTACAAACAATCAAGCTATCGCTTCCGTTAAACTCGACACGCTTACATCTCTGGCAACTTCAAATATGACATTTCTGCTAACTCCAACTCTCATTGACGGCAAGCTGCATTTTCCGATGAAATCATATAAGCCACCCTATACAAGAATAGTAACACTCTCATTTCCTGAACTGGAACTTTTAGAAATAAAAACCCCTGACCACAGTTATGACCCGTGGAGCACCGATTATTATTATCTTGATGACACACTGTTAGTAACCTATGGTCAAAGCTCTGGGCCAAATTATGGATTAAATCTAATCTCAATGCCCAGCGGCGATATAGTAAAACATGCTCCATTGGACTGACAAATTTAGAAAGGACACAAAGTTGTATAGTAAATTAATTGTAAAAATTTTATTGGTTACGCTTTTCCTGATGGTCTTTTTCTCGTATGCAGAAAAACCAACCCAAACAGGTCACTCTCTTGGCCTGGAACTTGAGTCTTTTATAGGAAAAAGGAAAAGCAGTATCGCCCTTTCCTTTAATTATGAGAATACATTTGGAAGGTTTATCCAAAAATCAGAAATTATCCTCTTGGATTATACGATCCCTCTGGTAGACTTTACAATTGGCTATGGATACCCGATCAGACTAAACAAATTGACAATAATACCTGAAATCCATGCAGGTTATTTCTTAACTGGTTTATACTATTTGGAACATGGTTTCTGCACAAAGATAACCACTCGTTTTGAAAAACAGTTCAATAATAAATGGAGTATTTCGCTTGCACCAACTGTGAGATTTGACAACCTTTCTACCCAATGGTTGCTGGAGATGTCACCTCTCTATCTTACGTCAATCAATTTGGGTTTCAAACGAAACCTTTTCACTAACAGACAGGCTGCAAAGTCAAGAAAAGAAAAACTCGTTGAACTTTCCGACCATAGGCAGATAAAGGGTTTCGAAATCATCGGCAAAGCAACTACGAGAACTCTTTTCCTTGTAGAAGACGATTCTGATCGCAAAACCGAAATAAACCCAACCCAATTAAAACGTGGTATATCACCTGCAATAGAGTACTACTGGTTCAACAGAAACGCTGACAAGAGGTACTCTTTTGGAATCGAATTAGACTTTTATGAGACATTCAACTCTACGTTGAATGACGGGATTATTTACCGCGATTTCAGCGGATATGGTCTGTTTTTATCTTATGGCCTACAGTCCCTCCGCGGAACAGATTCTTTCTTTAGCGCCTTTGGGACCGAATTCATCGTAGGCGGAAATTTCAATAAATACAACTATACCGAACACTATTATCTTGATTTACTCGCAGGTTTATCTCCCCTGATTGAACTCTCTCCTCTGAAAAAAGATTTCCTCAGAATCAGATTTTCATTACCACTAACAATTGGAGCTCAGGGTTACGATCTGTGTTTTTCAACAGGCATATCTGCGGCATTGGTATTTAATCCTCTGAAAATCGGGAAAAACAGGTGAAGTATCTTTTAAGTATCGCTGCTGCAATCAGCATCCTTTCTAATTGTAACAGCAATACGGATTACGACAAATATGCCCTTGTCTATGGTATATCAGAATACCACATAAACTGGATGAATCTTCCCTATAGCGCCTCAGATGCCGACAGTATTTCAGGTATGCTGCAAACATACGGGTATAATGTACTGAGCAGAACAAATTCTGATGTTACTAAACATCAAATAATTGACGACCTGAAGGACATGAAAAACAGAATATCTGAAAATGATTTGTTCCTTTTTTACTTTTCAGGACACGGAATTGACCATAGAACACTGAACAGTTTTAATATCGACTTTGACGGGGAAGACTTCTATGCGATTCTTGCTTTTGATGAACGACCGGTGGACTCTGTATATGACCGTATTCAAAGGAATCTGCTTTCGGATAAAGAACTGCACGCCCTGCTCGCAGATATCAAAACTAACAAATGTTACCATATTAGATGCCTGTTACTCCGGTGGTTTTATTCCTCAAAACCACGTTGTTGACATGTTGCCTGATATATACACCGGCACAAATGATACGTTGCCATCTTTTTTCAGGATTTTCAGACAGACTGTAAAACAATACAGGAATAATTTTCGCACCGGTTTGGGGAAAAACCATGTTGGAATAGTGATGTCAGCCTCAGGAAAGGGGGAAGTCGCCTGGGATGGTTTTTTCGGCCAGAGTGTTTTCTCTTACTTCCTTCATAAAGCACCAATGTATGCTGACTACAACTCGGATGGGTTAATTACCGCATTTGAAACCTATAGATTCATTTACGACAGCATTGAACAGTACTGGAATTCAGAAGAAAAGGACAAGGAGTGGAATTTTCTTCCCCATATATCAACAAAACCGTACGATATTGTTCTGTTTGACTTAAACAGAAACAATCACAACTCCTCCATTGTTTCCTTCTAACTCACCTTGAGAATGTTTCTAAAAGACAGTTCTTCAAAAGTGGGAACAATTACCTTGTAATCTCTGCAATTTGGAAAATTTTTTATCCCAAAGTCTCTTGGGTTGAAAGAGTGATCTTTTACTTCTTTATAGTCGGGTTCATACAGTTTCTTTTGACGAGTAAGATGTGGGATGAGAATCTATTGTCTTAGCATACAATACTTCTTTTGCTCTCTTCATTGCTGAATTGAAATCAGGGTGAATATTTTCATGCCCAATGTTGTGGTTCAACCCTGCTTTCTTTAAATTTCCAAGTGCCTCAGATTGAATACCGGAAAGTATCAAATTGACATTGTGTTTTCTGCAGGCCTGTGAAAACCTTCTCAATGTGTTAAGTCCTGTTGAATCAATAAATGGAACATTGCGCATTCCAAGGATCAGAACTTCAGAATCATTTTCTCCTATCGCCCCCAGAGCTTCTTCAAATCTGAATGCAGTCCCGAAGAAAAAAGGGCCCTTCACTTCGTATATATCAACACCCTCAGGAATTGGTGGCTTTTCATCTAATAGTTCGGTTTCTCCAGTATTCTCTGCTTTTTCATCAAGCAATTCAGTTTTTAGAGCTTCTATACCGGACACCACAACTAATCTACGCATGAAAAGCACCACAGATAAGGCAACACCCAGTTGAATCGCAACAGTGAGATCGGCAATAACAGTTAACAAAAATGTTGTAATCAGTACTGCAATATCACTTCGGGGTGATTTCAACAGTACAGCAAATGTTCTCCATTCACTCATGTGATATGCAACGATCACAAGAATAGCAGCAAGAGCAGCCAATGGAATGTAGACAACCCATCGTCCCAGAAAAACCATTATCATCAGAATAACTAAAGCATGCACAATTCCGGCAACAGGTGTACGTCCTCCGTTTTTAATATTCGTTGCGGTACGGGCGATTGCCCCTGTAGCGGGTATTCCACCGAAAATCGGAGTGATGACATTAGCAATACCCTGTGCAACAAGCTCAATGTTAGATCGATGTTTATCATCAGTCATACCATCAGCAACAACAGCGGACAAAAGAGCTTCAATCCCCCCAAGTAATGCTATGGAAATAGCTGGGGAAATCAGAGCTTTCAAAGTTTGAAAATCGAGATCAGGAATAACAGGTGCAGGTATCATTGAAGGAATAGAGCCAAAACGGCTTCCAATAGTTTCTACATCAAGCCCCAGGATTTGGCTTATGGCGACAGAGAAGAAAATTACAATTAACGATGCGGGAATTTTTTTTGAAACTTTTGTCCATAAAACAAGTATTAACAGCGATCCGGCTGCAATTATCATCGCATGCAGATTAACGGAGCCTAAAGATCTAATGTATAGTATCCATTTTTCGTGGAAACCTGATGGTACATTTTCAAGTGGAAGACCGAAAAGATCTCTTATCTGAGAAGTAAATATTATAACAGCAATTCCACTTGTAAAACCAACGACTACCGGGAACGGAATAAATTTAATTAAAGATCCCAGACCTGTAATTCCCATTATTAGGAGTAATATACCGGCCATCAAGGTTGCCGTTGCAAGACCTTCAACCCCATGTTGTTGCACAATTCCATAAAGGATCACAACAAAAGCACCTGTAGGGCCTGAAATCTGCACCTTGCTCCCGCCAAGCAAAGAAATCATAAACCCTGCAATGACAGCGGTGACAAGACCTTTATCCGGGGTGACTCCGGAAGCAATGGCAAAAGCGATAGCAAGCGGAATCGCGACAATACCTACTATAATGCCGGATGTAATATCAGCGAAAAAGTTGGTTCGAGAGTAATTTTTAAATGAATCGAGGATTATCGGGCGAAGCATAAATTTTTGCTCAGAAATAAAAAGGGGATCTACAGAACATTTCTGAAGATCCCT
>LDWW01000074.1 GCA_001045525.1 Chitinispirillum alkaliphilum
TTAAAACCACATCTTGAACTCAGCCTCTCAATTGCGGATGTAATTCCGTTGAACGAAGCCGGGCGACTGCACATTACCTTACATATTATATAGGAAATTGAATCCTGCCTGTTACTTGCCAAAAGAGGCATATGGATAATATAGTATCGGCAAATTGGAGGGTGGGATATCTGTTCGGAAAGTGATTGTCCAAAAAAATCTCCTCATCTTATCAAAACAAACACATTTTATACAGTTCTAAGAAATAGAAACCTTGGGGCTTCTAAAAAGCTGCTCTTTGAAAGACAAAAAATCGGTACTTTTCTATACAAGTACTCCCGAAATGCTCCGTCTTACATCCTGAGCTTTAGGGTATTCCCTCCTGAATCAAGATCAGCTGTTTCCTCCGGCCTGTCATTGCGATAAGTAACATTCTCCCTTTTTTGCATTCCTGGCAGACAAGCGTATCTTTATCGGTAATACGCTTAATGATATCATACCAGTGAACGGAACACCTTAGCGGTCTATTGAAACTGGTATTGATCATGCCTCCTGGCAGGAGGGATGCAATGGTAACATAGGAGCTGAATGGGCGGTAAAGGAGTGTGTCAATGCCGATGTCAAATGAGCATTTGTGGATGCCTGTAGGTTTGCTATGTCAAAAAAGGAGTTTTTAAACTCTGTGGGGGAGTAATGTCAGATAAGAATCGTCATACAGTATGTGTTTTTAAGGGATTGGTGTCTGCTGCACAACAGAATGCCCCGGAATCTGAAGTTAAGCCCTGAATACTTTTTCCTATAAATAATATAACAGAAGTTGCTTTGATGAGCGCTTCGTTCAACAGGTTTTTTCTGCATCCTGAATGCAGAAAAAACGCTTGATGTTATGCGTTGTTTTGGAGCATCTTATTTCCTGCTGCTTTCTGTGCCGATCTTATCTTTTCAGCGCGAATTCATATTCTTTTCCTTTACTATGTCACTTTCTCTTTCTACCCAGCAGCTACGTATATAGAAAGTAAAATGTTTCAGTCTATATATTGTATAGCTAATGAATCATATTCATTTAAAAACTTAAGAGTATGGTATATATTTTTTTTATCGATTTTTTCGAGAAAGAAAACACCAGATTTATCTCGCCAATCAGGGTAATAACCAGTAGATCTAACTTCCAGATAACATTTGTACCTATAATCATTTTCGTAGTCTGAAGAAACCAAATCTCTTGGGAAATTGTATTGTATGTATGTGGTATCTATTGTGCTATCGCCTTTTATTGTTTTGTTAACTAATATTCTGGCATATCCATTAAGCATACATACTTCACGGATATCATTAAATGCTTTTCTGCGAAAAAACTTTTGAAAAAGGTTTAAAGTATTATATGCTGAGTCGATTGTTTCATTTTTGAACATTTTATGAGGGTATTCTTCGTGCCAAATTGAATCAACTTTACCAACAATAATTAAATCTGCCTTCTTAATAGCATCCTCAATATTAACTTCTATCACCAAAGCTTCAGCAACAGGTAAAAAGATGAAGATGAGTAGCATTTTTAAATAGCGTAGCTCCATACTCCCACCCAATGAATGGCCATACCTAATAAGCATATGCAGATTATTGAATCCCAAAAGTATACTTTGCAAAAATCCCCTCATTCTGTAGACTTGTTTACAATACTAATTTAAAGCCTTCTCCTTCGCGCTCCTATTCCTCGGCACTCTTATATCCGCAGCATCTTGTGTCCTGCGGAAAAATTCCCCACAACCCTAAGGATTATATCCGCAATTCCCCTAAACCCACATCTTGAACTCAGCCTCTCAATTGCGGATGTAATTCCGTTGAACGAAGCCGGGCGACTGCACATTACCTTACATATTATATAGGAAATTGAATCCTGCCTGTTACTTGCCAAAAGAGGCATATGGATAATATAGTATCGGCAAATTGGGGGGTGGGATATCTGTTCAGAAAGTGATTGCCCAAAAAAATCTCCTCATCTTATCAAAACAAACACATTTTATACAGTTCTAAGAAATAGAAACCTTGGGGCTCCTAAAAAGCTGCTCTTTAAAATACTAAAAATCGGTACTTTTCTATACAAGTACTCCCGAAATGCTCCGTCTTACATCCTGAGCTTTAGGGTATTCCCTCCTGAATCAAGATCAGCTGTTTCCTCCGGCCTGTCATTGCGATAAGTACCATTCTCCCTTTTTTGCATTCCTGGCAGACAAGCGGATCTTTGCCGGTAATGCGCTTAATGATATCATACCAGTGAACGGGAGACACCTTTGTATCCGCTTCTGATTTCTCTTTTGAGTCGCTCGACAGGTTGCTTCATCAGCCGATGTGGTCATAATGAAAGGAGAAAGCTACAGAAACAAAAACCGGATAAAACTGGGTTTTGTACATCAAACCTGATATCTTCTGAAAAGGAAAATCGGGAAAATTAAACCGGTGTTGACACCGTATAGCCATAAGCGAAAATCGCATTCTTTCCTTTAAAGACGGTCAAGTCACCTTCTCCTATACCGATTACCGCAACTATTGTAAACGCAAGGTGATGACCCTGTCTGCAGTGGAGTTTATACGGCGGTTTCTGCTCCACGTTCTTCCAGGTGGCTTTATGAGAATACGGCACTTCGGTCTGTTTGCAAACCGTGATCGCAGGGAAAACATTAACCTTTGCAGAAAACTTATGGGTGAGTATGCGGTGGCTGCAAAGGAAACAATTGGCAGCTGGTGGGAGCAGATTCTGGAAAGAACAGGGAAGAACCCGCTGATATGTCAAAGGTGCAAAAGGGGTCTGTTGAAACTGGTATTGATCATGCCTCCTGGCAGGAGGGATGCAATGGTAACATAGGAGATGAATGTGCGGTAAAGGAGTGTGTCATTGCCGATGTCAAATGAGCATCTGTGGATGCCTGTAGGTTTGCTATGTCAAAAAAGGAGTTTTTAAACTCTGTGGGGGAGTAATGTCAGATAAGAATCGTCATACAGTATGTGTTTTTAAGGGATTGGTGTCTGCTGCACAACAGAATGCCCCGGAATCTGAAGTTAAGCCCTGAATACTTTTTCCTATAAATAATATAGCAGCAGTTGCTTTGATGAGCGCTTCGTTCAACAGGTTTTTTCTGCATCCTGAATGCAGAAAAAACGCTTGATGTTGTGCGCTGTTAGATGGGACGCTCTTATTCCGCCCCCGCCTCCTATTGTCTTTAGTCAGACTCAAAATGCAATAGATGTTGAAGCTCCAATTATTTGGTTATTGTCAGATTATATAACATTTCACTGTAAGAATTATTATACCTATCAAAAAGCGAGATGAAGTAAGTGCCGGGGTTTCGAATTGTAAAAGTTCTGTTCGTGCTAGACGGAGTTATAACTGTACCTTCTTGATCAAATAAGCTCCAGCGCATGTTGATTCTGTTTGAAACTGAGTCAAGCTGTATATGGTAAACTCCGGTATCAGGGAGCTCTAATTTGAAGAAATCAACATCACCTTTTGGCCAAATGTTACCTGCAATAGTATGGTTTAATGGCAATGGTGTTGCGCTTTGAATGTTATTATTGTATCCTAAGCTGTCGGTCATATATCTGAATATTCCGAACAGGTAAGCTCTATCTGATTGATTCGAACCCCAACGATCTTTTATTCTGACATAATACTTGCCTTTTGGCCAAATATGGCCCTGTCTAATGTCACTTGTTAACTGTGAGTAAGTATTAGTGCTTAATAGTACCCCTTCTGTTTCGTAAGTATTTATTTCCAATTGGAGGTTTGTTGGTATAGAATCAAGTTTTAATTCGACGATCATATCTTCTGGAATATTTATTTTAAACCAATCAACATCAGTTCTTGGCATAGTTTTTGTTTGGACATACTGTTCCAGTTCTAGTTCAAAAGCATATTCCCTTTCGTTATTATATTCTGTAGTATCTGTTTCATCGATTGAGAGAAAAAACATTACGTCTGTTTTTTGGTTAGAAGTTATAGGCCACCTGGTCCTGAAAGTCAAATGATACATACCTTCTTTAATTGGGAAATACAGGTTTTCATTTGAAGATGCGATTTCTACACTGTCTGAATTAAACAATCTTACAATTAAGTCAAGTGATCGGCTGTCTTCAATTTCAAACCGAAACAAGCCAGATGTTTCTAATGTGAACTTATAATTTTTTACATGCTCATTACTACTAAATGTTGTTTTAATATTAGTATCAAATGGTATGTTGTTCCTGTCAATATTAGTATTGCCGTTTGAACTTTCGTCTACTGGGTTTTCAATGCAACTAATCATTATAGTTAAGGCAAACAATGAAAATATCAAACACTTCATAAAAAACACTCCTTCTATAATATTGTTATAAAAAAACATTTCGTCTTCAAAATAAATTACCATCAAAGAAAAATGCCGGAATAATCTCAGATTCTTTTTCCGGCGGGGGCTCCTATTTCCGCGGCCCATCTAATGGCGCAC
>LDWW01000075.1 GCA_001045525.1 Chitinispirillum alkaliphilum
GAGAAGTTCTATTCTTTAACCAAAGAATTGTGACGTTAGGTCTGCAAATATAGCACAAGACGAACTTACATGTTAATTAAAGCATATGGCTGAACAATCAAGCAGATCTCAGATAAATGGAAAAACAGTCCCCGTCACTGAGAGCATATTAAGTATCTCCGAGCTTCAGGGAATGGTGCGAGTTAATAAAAACTGGATCAGGAGGGGATATTTGTGGTTTGATTTATTTCGCAGCTGAAATGAATGCAAACATCATTTTGGTATATCCAGCACATTAGTACAATTGCATTATTCCGCTTGTTTACAATTAGTTCTTGGGGATGGGAGAAATTATAGTATAGTAATCCTGTTGAAAATGATTCACTCCACCATCCACCTGCCTGTCCTACTATAAGACTTCAGGTGAGGTGCGGATGCACCTTTCCCCCGTGGGCGGTACCTTCCGCAAAAAACATCGATAAGAGAAGGATGTGTGATTTGAAATAATGAGCCTGATGCTGAGAAAATATCAGAGTATGAGACTACAACCGAAAGAACTGCTTAGAGCCGAAACATTTCTATGCATTACACCTTTTCAGCATGCGCCCCTTGCCCTGAGCACTGCAAAAGGCGTCTGGAGCATAAGTTGAAAATCCAGCCAAAGTGAACTACGCTCTATATACCGAATATCCATTCTAACCATTTGGTCAAATCTGGTTCTGCTTCTGCCACTTACCTGCCATATACCGGTGATCCCAGGCTTAACCTCCAGTGCCCTTCGCCTGTGCCACAGACCGTACTCTTCCACCTCGTAGGGTATTGCAGGACGAGGGCCGACAAGAGACATTTCTCCCCTCAGCACATTGAAAAACTGAGGAAGTTCATCCAAGCTTGTTTTTCTTAAAAAATGTCCCACCCTGGTTACACGCATATCATTTTGGATCTTGTATCTGCAGTGACTATCGGTCTGTGTATTGAGACTACCGCTTATAAAGTTCTTTATGAAATATTGGTGAACATCAGGGGCGTTGTTTTCATGCATGGTTCTGAACTTGAGAACAGTGAACATTTTACCTGCCTTACCCACACGGTTTTGTCTGAAAAAAACAGGTCCCCCGGAATCAAGCTTTATAAATACAGAGATAATCAGAAAAAAAGGAGAGAAAAGGGTGATAAAAATGATACTTCCCAAGATGTCAATGCTACGCTTGGCAAAGTTGTCCACCTGTTTGGGGAAGGACTTTTTGCTCTTTTCGGTATAAAAGATAATATTGCTGTTGACTGAATTTTGGCCCTGTGCGTTCTCCTGGGGGAAGTGGTGCAGCTCAAAGCTGAGAAGAGAGTAATACCGGGCAGGGGTATTACTTTTAATACTGGCCGTAAGCTTGTTGAATAATATATCGCTTTTGACTTCAGCTATTTCTGTAAAGCAGATACCCATTGTTTTTTTATACCTATACCAGCCTTTTATATCGGTATCTCTCGATGAGTTGCAGATTGTACTGGCAAGTTTTTTTGATATTTGCGACCTGACTTTACCAGAGAGTTTGGAGATATCGATAAGTACCAGAAGAAATGGTTTTTGTGAGCGCTCAGCCCGCTTTCTCTCAAGGAAAAGCAAGGTGCGAAAAGAGTTCTGTGAACAAAATGAGAGCGCTTCGTTGTTAGAAACGAACTCTCCGGAAATATAGCCATTATGAAACCGATTGTTTTTGGTGTTATCGGAATACATAGCTTCTCTTCTCACTTACAGAAAAAGGTGTACAAGTGGTGTGTTGTGCTGATCAAGCCTTTGCTCAAGCAGCAATTAACATAAGAGCAAAAAAACGACCAAGCCCGAGTTGGTAATAAAAGCAAAAGCGCAGCTGAGAGGGAACACGTTTAGAGGAAAAATTTCCACTTTGGGAAACAAATTCGGAACAAGGGTTGAGCATCACGTTTAGTATAGCCACATTGGTTCCAGGGAAGACAATTACATAGAATCCCGCTTATCTGCAGCGATGAAAACAGGGGAAATTCAGCTCTGAATCTTTGGATCAAAAAGAGCAGCTATCGTGTAGTAAGGGTTGTAATTTTTTCCTCAAGCCACTGTAAAGTTACAGGGGCTTGACTGTTATCTTCCTCATTCATTTTCGTCCAAATATCGCGGTATGTCCTGACCGCTCTGTTAATATCCCCTCTCTTTTCAAACGCTCTGGCCAGGTGAAGCATTAACCTGATGCTTTTCGAAGCATGGGGGTGGTTTTGAATGTACGAGATACACCTTCTGTACTTTCTGTTGGCCAAAAGAGCTGTTGCATAGGTGTTTGCAATTTGGATATTGCCGGGGAGCAGTTCATTTGCCTTCTCTGCGATTTTTTGCGCAAGTGATGGATTCTGATTACTTTGTAAAAGAGACCAGGCAAGATTATTTAAAATGACGGCATACTTTGTACTGTCTTTCTCAAGATCTTCGCTGAATGTATGCCGGATTTTGTCAAATACTATAACCGCCTCATCAAAATCCCCAATAATTGCATTAAATTGAGCATATTCAAGAAGAGTAATGAGATTTTTATCTTCAGAAATAATATCCCGATATGTGCTGCGCGCCAGATCGTTTTTTCCAAGCTTTCTAAAAGCCCTTGCCAGCACTGGGCCGTAAAGTGTGATGGGTATAGTAGTGGTTCGGCACATTTCTACAATGGCGCTGTAATCCTCTTTGAAATAGAGAATCCTGAGCTTTGAGATACCAAACTGGTTTTTTCCCGGGTACTCCTCATATAAACGACTCATGATACCAAGAGCCTTTTCCAGTTGCCCTTTTTGGGTTGCAATGATTGCACTGGCATACCTGACCTCCACATCATTTGCGTAAAGTTTTTCCAGTACTGCCTGAGCAGAGGACCCCTCGTGTATCAGATTGTTTCTTATGGCCAAGTCCCTGAAAAGCTCAAGTGAATTTCTGGTAAATGTTTTTTGCCTGTGCATATTACTCAGGAGTGCAAGCGCCTGCTCATCATCCCCGCTTCGGGCAAGAACGGCTGCATATTCAACCACTATCTGCGGGTGTTGAGCAAAGAAATCGGGAAGATTGCGGTAGCCGACCAGTGCTTCTCTGTAGTTTCCCTCGATAAAGCTTTCGCGCGCATAAAGCAGCTCTATAAATGAAAACTGAGGGAGAACAGCCCTGGCATTAGCGAGCCTTTGAAGTGAGTTTGGGTCCTGATTTATAAAACCGGCAATCGATAAATAGAGCTCCTTTTCTCCTTCAAGCGGCTTGATTTTTCCCTTCTCAATAGAAGAGATAAGATTGTGAATCTTTTCAAGATCATTTTTGGATCTGAAAACAGAGGCCAGCATTACTCTGGCCTTAAAACTAAGCAGCCTTTCTGATTCAATAAACCCAAGCTCTGAGACAAGGGATTCTGCCTTACTCAGGTCTCTTTGCAAAAGGGCGAATCCGGCATGTTCCAGTTGAACATTACTGGTGTACATACCAAGCCGGTATGCTTCATTAAAAATGGAATCGATTTTCAGGTATTCGCGATTCATTGCCAAATAGTAAGCGAGTGTGAGATACCCCTGCTCATCAAGTTGCTTTTCCTTACGGCAGTTTTCAAGATAGGAGATGGCCTTGTCTCTTTGCCCTTTTCCCGCGTAGGCACCGGCGATTTTTACACAGAGAGCAGAGGTGGGACTCTTTTTCCGGGCGTTTTTCCAATGGGTGATACTTGAATCGTATTCACCGAAAAGGATAAAAAGGTCACCAAGAGTTTCATGGGATTTACCTGAATCGGGGATCTGATCATAAAGGGAGAGAGCGTGCTGCAGCGCCTGATCCGACTCGGAAAAATGGTGAAGAGCGCTTAAAGCAACAAGGATATCAAATGTCTTTAAACCATTGTCCCAGGCTGACTGTGTATGAATGAAGGCAAGGTTGCGGTTTGATGTGCTTTTTGCTGCAGCCCAGTGGTAGAGAGGATTGGAACCGTCCATGTCAATGGCTCTTTTATAATAGGAATAGGCTTGTCTTAAGTTATTGGCCTCAAACTGTTTATTTCCCCTGACAAAAGCCTCTTCGTGAGATAGGCCGCCACAGCAGAACATAGTTATGAATATCAACAAGCACACTACATTCAGTAATTGATATTTTTTTTTCATAATTCCTATCCGTTAGATAAAGTTATTGATTTTAAGCAGAGCCTTCCATATATTACCTTGAAATGAGTAAGTAAATTTTATCTGTTCCCACTTTGTAATTTCCAAAGACAAACTCCGGTTCTCACATTTACGAAAAGAAACGTTACTCAATTCACAGCAGCAGTTTGGGTTAAAGCT
>LDWW01000076.1 GCA_001045525.1 Chitinispirillum alkaliphilum
TGCTTTTCCCATCCAGATAATTCTTAATTTATTTCTGTTTTGTAGAGATTAAGATTAAGAATGATTTGGGCGGCTGCCGGGGCCAGCACCGGTTCTCCTTCAGGCTCGTCGTACCTCCTCGGTGCCTCGTTTGTAGGGCTGCGAGGACTCCGCTTTTTTGGAGGGGACTGGACAATAGGAATTGTCCACCTGCAGTCCCCCCCCTTGCGCGGTTTACCCGGGCGGTATGTTTTGGTAAACCTTACATTTTCTCATCCTCCCATGGGGCAAGTTCTTCTAGTTTCCCGATTGCTATCGGGAGATTTAGGGGGGCCACTCGGCGGCGGGGTCGGAATCGGGATCGGATTTTGAAACTGATGATCATGCCAGAGAAAAAACGCTGGCTAATCGATACACGATAGTTATTTTTGTGAATGCATACAGAAAAAACATTAAATGGAACATAAGAGCGGCAAAGGCAGTACAATCGGATCAGATGGGCTCGATGCCAGCCGTACAACAGCGCAACAGACTGAAAAATTGATCGGGAGTGGTCTTTTGCCCAAAAACAAAGGGGGTAATCTGAAAATGGAAACACAGGAAGTCGAAAGAAAAGTTGCAGAAGATCTTATTGAAGAGTCTGTTCTAAAGGATGAGATAGAACAATACCTTATACCTCCTCAGAAAGTCTCATTTATGGATCTTCAGGGAGAAGAAACTGAGCTGTGGATTGTATTAAAGAAAAATGAATATCTTCTGGCATTCGATGAAACCTATGGAGATTATGGGATAGGGTACAGAAATATCACTGACGAGCTGGTGTATAGTGGTCATGAAGGCTCGATTTACGAGGCATACGGACGTTTGATAAACAGATAAATAGGAGGAGAAGAGGAGCGCAGAGAGAGCGGTGGCATAAATGGCGTCGCCGAAGAAGGTAAACCCCGGTGAACCGGGGTATGGGAAAAACCGTGAATGATTGCGCTCCGCTGTTCCCAAAAACTCAGGCCCTTTTTCAATCAATGGTTGATCAGTTTGATAATTCGATTGGGAGTCTGGATAAAATAGAGCCCATCAGAATGACCTGTGAGATCAAGGGTTCGGGTATTCTTTAGCGTCATAATTCTTTTCCCCGCCAGGTTATACACTCCACCTTTGCAAATTTTTTCATTTAGTTGGAAAATCCTTTTCCCACTGGATCGAATTGGGTGGATTGTTGGTGATGATAAACTGTTGCCGTGAAATCGTAATCCGGTGTTTTGATAGATATTTAAGAAGAAATCCATACTGCTGAAACTACCTGGATTATCACTGTCATAACTTACGATTCGGCAATGATAAAGTCCTGTATCGGTGTAACTGACATTTTGGATAACCAGGGTAGGTGTATTGCCTGGTCCAGCGGATGTTTAAGCAACCAATCCCCCATAAACGGCAGATTATCGGTATTATCAGAGTTGAGAGCAGGGGAATGTTTTCCCTATTGCCTCAAAGGTACACCGCAGTTCAAGCGCGCAAAGGTTGAAAATGGCACCGTTGTCTGGTCATGCGAAATCGATATGGCTCCTGAAAATCTCTATAATGAATCTGTATTAATCAGCTCAGGGAGAGTGGGAATACATCCCCAAATGTAAAAAGTCTTGCTGTTTTAATTCCAAACAATAAACCTGTTAAATTCCTCTTCCCCTCTGCCTCTAAAAACTACTCTTGTCAAAGCGTGATTACTATATTTGTAATCCACCAGCTACTGCAATCCATCTCACCCACGGAGTTCCATCATGAAAAAATACCTGCTGCTTGTTTTCTGCTTACTTGGCTTTTTAGGTGTGTCGGGCAGACCACCGGAAGACCCGTTTGAAAGGGCTCCGCAATCTATGATACTTATCTTCAACACCGAATTTTCAGAAGGAACCACAATCGCTCTTCCATTGCGTGGAGAGGTGGATGTTACGGTTGATTGGGGGGATGGCAACAGTGATACTATTCTCACCCAGGGCATCTATGAATACACCTATGCCGAAGAGGGGGAGTACGAGGTATCGATTTCAGGTAATCTGAGCTGGTATGGTGTTGAGGTTTTGGAATCTGATAGTTTCCCTGACCCCATTCCCGGGCACAGCAAACTGAGTAAGGTTGTATGTTTTGGTGATCTTGGTATTTCTTCCCTGCAGGGAGCTTTTTTGCGCGCTGAAAATCTTGTGGAAGTGCCAAGTACTGTACCAAGCGGGGTTAAAGATATGGAGTGGATGTTTGCGCTTGCCTCGTCCTTTAATGGTGATATTGGTTCCTGGGATGTTTCCAATGTGACCAGTATGGAGGGGATGTTTGTGGGTGCTTCATCCTTTAATGGTGATATCGGTTCCTGGGATGTGTCAAATGTGACCAGTATGGAGGGGATGTTTGCGGGTACTTCATCCTTTAATGGTGATATCGGTTCCTGGGATGTGTCAAATGTGACCAATATGCGAGTAATGTTTTCGGGTGCCGAAATATTTAACAGTGATATCGGTTCCTGGGATGTCTCCAGTGTGAAAAATATGGAGTGGATGTTTTTACATGCCTCCTCCTTTAATGGTGATATTGGTTCCTGGGATGTGTCCAATGTGACCAGTATGGAGGGGATGTTTGCGGGTGCTTCATCCTTTAACGGTGATATCGGTTCCTGGGATGTGTCCGGTGTGACTAACATGAAGGATATGTTTTTTCTTGCCAGTTCCTTTAATGGTGATATCGGTTCCTGGGATGTCTCCGGTGTGACTTGTATCCAGAGGATGTTTGCAAGAGCCTCATCCTTTAACGGTGATATTGGTTCCTGGGATGTGTCCGGTGTGACCAACATGGAGGCGATGTTTTCAGATGCCAGTTCCTTTAATCAGGATATTGGTTCCTGGGATGTGTCCGGTGTGACCAACATGAAGGCGATGTTTTCAGATGCCAGTTCCTTTAATCAGGATATTGGTTCCTGGGATGTGTCCGGTGTGACTAACATGGAGGCGATGTTTTCAGATGCCAGTTCCTTTAATCAGGATATCGGTTCCTGGGATGTTTCCAATGTGACCAATATGGGCTGGATGTTTGTGAATGCCTTATCTTTTAATCAGGATATTGGTTCCTGGGATGTGTCCGGTGTGACTAACATGAAGGTGATGTTTGCGGGTGCCGAAATCTTTAATCAGGATATCGGTCCCTGGGATGTTTCCAATGTGACCAATATGGGCTGGATGTTTGCGGGTGCTTCCTCCTTTAACAGTGATATTGGTTCTTGGGATGTCTCCGGTGTGACCAACATGGAGAGGATGTTTGCGGGTGCAGAGTCCTTTGATCAGAATCTCTGTTCATGGGATGTGTCTAACGTTACCCAAATGGCGAAAATGTTCGACGTTGACATTAACTCAAGGCAACAAGTAAGTAATATAGTTGTCCTTTCTGTAGAAAACTATGATGCACTGCTCATATGTTGGGCAAATCTGGCAAAAGAGAAAGGTGTTCAGAAAAATGTCTCATTTCATGGCGGAGGCAGTCAATACTCTCAGGATGCAGCAGATGCACGGGGTTTCCTTGTACATGAGTTTGGGTGGAGAATTTCAGATGGCGGCGTGGTGCAATGAGCTCTGGGCACCATAGCCATTGAACAGGAGAGTGGGTAGGGGAATGCAGAGGCTGTCTCAAAACTAAAAGGAATAATTGGGCGGCTGCCGAGGACAGTTCGGCCAAGCTCACTGTAAACTTACCGATTCCCGCGTTTTACCCAGGCAGTTTATGTAAATACGGCATTTACTCCTTTTGTGCCTGTATTTCATTTTGAGATCCTGTATATCTGAGATTTGGGGTCGGACCAGCCCCGCTCCTTATTTTTCAACCTGTTACACGGTTCTAAGCGCTTAAAAACCGGCTTGAAAGCCGATATGACCACCGTTTATCGGGCTTTAAGAGGTTTTAGGGCCTGGTTGCAGGATGACTTAAGCTCTTTCAGAGCTGGGATAAGGGGAGGTTGGTACCCCCGTGATGCCTGTCCTGAGTTACTATGTTAAGAAAGGATGCCCAAACACTGTTGCATTAAACAATAAAAAAAGCTACCTTCCTTTAAAATGTCTTTTAACATTAACGTGGTCACAAAGTGCCACAAAAGGAGAGGTAGCCATGAGTACAAGAAAAATGCAGAATTACGTTGTAAAAAGCAAGAAGATTTTCGTTGGTCTTGAAGATTCCAAAAAAACATTGAAGATAACGGTG
>LDWW01000077.1 GCA_001045525.1 Chitinispirillum alkaliphilum
GGTCCGGGCTATGCTGAAGTTGCGACTAATATCAATGTAAAATTATTGCCTGTCGAGTGAGTCTTCGAAACTTGAAAGGCGATAATTTTACCTACCTTAGTGTAAAAGCAATTTGGGGCGTACTCGCCCAGCATGGCCCTGTTGTGCGTTGGTTTTGGTTGGGCTCCTTTTCCGACCCGCGCTCCCATAATTTTTCTTATTCCTTGATAGTAAAATGACTACTTTTGAATTCTAAACATTTCTTGGTCTATATTCAAACCTATTTCTTTCATTTGGACTTATTACATTTTTTAGCATTTCCTCGTCACATGCCCCAAACTTCCTAAAATTACTCCTACCTTGTCGTAAAGTAAGTCGGTTTGGTGCAGACTCATCATCAATCTGATCCAAGTCTAGTCCATCATCTTCCCAAAAACATATTGGACAGATTAGATAATTATTTCTTTCCGGCAATGAAATATAGTCACAGCATGGACACTGCTCTCTAGGAGTTGGATCTTCCGGTCCATACCACTTTGGCTTAGACGAAATTAGTTTTAGTAAAAGTTTAAACATATGATTCTAAGAGTATCTTTCAGTGGTTTTGCTTTTATCCGCGCGGGTCCTGTCTTTTTCCGCCCAACCGAAACTTGCGCAACCGGGTAGGTCAGAGGCGTTTCCGCCTCTTTCCCCCCTAAGAACCGTACATGATAGTTTCCACTCATACGGCTCAAGCACTTATAAGGCAGTTATTCCTCATTTCACCACCCGGACTCTTCGACAAAGCGCCCGTCCTTATTTGAATATAGTTTCTTCTTTTTACGGTTGACAAAATATTCATTCCAGGCCGGGTCGTAGGGATTTGCATCGGTTCGTACTTTTACGTGACGGACAATGTGCGTCCATCCCGCCTTGTTCAAATCCCTGTATTCTTTTCTCCCGTCATTGTGTTTCTTAACTGCGAAGAAAGACCATCGGATAGTTCGGTGGGACCGAAAGTAGTTCTTCTTGAGCCACATACGTCCCTTATTCGGATGCCGTCTGTGGAGCCACCTTCTGATTTCGAAGTGTAGCCAAGTGTCAAACCATGAAAATGCTTTGGAAGAACAGGCGTGACGGTGATAGTTACACCACCCCTGTATCATCTGGTTTAGACGGCGAATCATCGACCAGTTATCCATCACACAGAGAGCTTTGAGTGTTTGCCGTACCGCAGTCTGCAATCCCTGCACTGATTTGCGGGTGGGTGTCGTTAAGACTTGACCGTTTTTATACTTTCTTACGTGCTGCCCAAGAAAGTCAAAACCCTCTTTGATATTTGTAATGTGTGTCTTCTCTTCTGAAAGTGATAACCCTCGTTCTGCAAGAAATGTCTTAATGGCTGGAAGAATTCTCTGTTCGAGAACTTCCCGTGATCTTGACGTTACAATAAAGTCATCGGCATACCTTATCACGGTAACACCTCTGCGATTCTTTGTACCGGGTACGTACCACGGGGCAGCTTTTCGTGCCGCGTTTTCTAAGCCATCAAGGGTCATGTTCATGATTACCGGAGAGATTATTCCTCCTTGTGGAGTACCTTTCAGTGTAGGGAAGAGTTCGCCTTTGTCCAGAAATCCGGCGTTGAGCCATTGTCCAAGTATTTTCTTGTCAACTGGAATGTTTTCAAGAATCCACTGGTGGGAAATGTTATCAAAGCATCCAGCTATGTCGGCCTCCAGTACCCATTCGGGGCTGGTGGTTTGGCAGAATCGATCAAAACAGTGCCGTATTGCATCAGCACAGCAGCGTCCTTGCCGGAAACCATAGGAATACGGGTCTCCAAGAGTTTCTGCTACTGGTGTAAGAGCTGAGGCGTAAAGTGCTTGCATTGCTCTGTCGTGCATAGTTGGGATTCCCAATGGACGATGTTTGCCTGATTTCTTGGGAATGTAGACGCGGCGCAGGGGAGATGCTTTGTAGCCGCGCCGATGAAGTCGTTTGACAGCTTCCATTTTCTGACGAGATGTTTTCAAGATTACTCCGTCAACCCCCGGAGTACTCTTTCCTTTGTTCGAAGTCACCCGTTTCACTGCCAGCAGTTTTGCGTGGAACGAGTGAGTCAGTAACCACTGAAGTGATTTTACCTTTCGGTGTTTCTTCAGCTTGACAGCCTTCGCGATACGCTCCTGAAGCCGTCTAACCTTCTGTTGCACTGTTTTCCAGTCTAAATTGTCTGGTAATATCCAGTGTTCCTTTCGGCGGGTAGGCGCATAAACCATCCAAGGGACAGTTCCCATTTGCTTTCCTTCCTAAAAACGGTTCTTCAAAATCTCTCGCGAGAAAGCACCACGTGGGCGTCTGCACCTTCACAGGTCGGATAATATTTTCTGTACGGTTCAGAATCAATCCATATGCGATACATTACATATTGCCTTTCGCTTCTCCCACAATCTCCATCCGTTCTTCCCTGGGCCCCTCTTGCGATCGGCTTGCCGGTCGATAATCTGTCACGGCGAAAGTAACGGAGTTACCTCTGATCCTGTCTTGTTAACCCTTTGCGTGTGCCTTAGGTTCGCGTTGTCTGCCGAGAGATCATTGTTCACGTTGGTCCACCGTTGATAGGTACCAAACCGTCTCCTTACCATTTTGGTTAGAGTGTAACAGTTCCTTTCACTCATTGGCACGTTTACGACAGTTAACCGCGTTTACTTACGTTAACCGTAACACACAGAGCGGACACCTCACCCAACTATGGAACTAATCGGAGGGAATTTACCTCACGGTTCATTCCCCGTCCTTACGGACTTCGGTGCAGTTTCTGGAGAGCTTTGCACCTGCTGTGACAGGATCACAGCACGCACATCTCCGTGAGCTCGCGGTGGTGAAACACCGGATCGTCAAGGCACATCCATGTACCTATCCTATTTATTAACAAGCGGTCAGAGACCGCAACAACGTTCCGGCCCATGCCGAAGTTGCGACTATAATATTGTAAAGTTATTGCCTGTCGGCCGAGTCCTCGAAGGTTGAAAGGCGATAACTTTACCTACCTTAGTGTAAAGCAATTTGGGGTGTACTCACCCGGCATGGGCCTGTTATGCGTTTTTACCGGTTTACCTACCTTAGTGTTCTTTTAAGATTTTGCCTCCGAAAGGCAGTTTCCGCGTGGGCTCTTATTCTTATTCCGCGCGATCTTAATTTCATCTCATATCCTTTATATGAATTATCAAATAAGTGACCTGCATTTTAAAAAGTAAAGGAGTTATACTTCTACTGGATATAACACCTTCCAAATGATATCGTTTACGTTGGCTTTGCTCATTTTCATTAACAGCCTACTGTTTTTATTTATAACCACTACTTCATTTTCTGCCAAAGTTTTTATAAGTTCTTCTTTTTTTACTAATTCATCAGAAGTCAAAACAATATTTTCTGAGAGTTTACTACTTCCAGACGAATTTTTAACTGGACGGGTAGTTGTTACATTTCCTTGATGATGATTTGCCGTTTCAGATTTTATTAACCTGAATAATTCGCCAGTTAAATTAGAAAAATCTATGGGCTCTCGTGTATTTTTTTCAATGGCAAAAAAAACGCCTATAACCTCTGCAAATGCAATAGTTATAAACCCTCCAACAATAGTGCTTATTCCTGCAATTAATCGTGTATACCGGGTTGCCATCAGTATTTGTTGTTCCAATTCCTGAGTTCCTCCAGAATTGCTAATAATTGCAAAAATCGCACTTATTAGACTAATCGCACCGATAATCACAGCACCCCAACCCAAAGCATTTACAATCTTTGCAACGGTTGAAAGAACAGGGAATTTATCATTTACTTGCATTTATTCCTCCTGGAAAGAGAGTTGGTAGTTGTAAAACTACTTTGAGTAAATATTTACCAAAGTAGAGTCAGTAAATATAGTTAGGTTAACAGATAATTATATTACCACATTGTGTACATAATGTAAAGTCTGTAATTTTCCTTTTCCTCGCGCTCTTATCTCCGCCCACGCTCCGGCAAAATCTGCTATAAAGTCTCATTGTAACCGGTAATTGCGCAT
>LDWW01000078.1 GCA_001045525.1 Chitinispirillum alkaliphilum
TCACCAAACAAACTGGCAAGCGGAAAGAAAAATCCTGCTCCATACTGTACTTCCGTCCACTCCCATTCGAAATTTCTGTGAACGGCAGCCTCAAGCATAAGTCCAGTTTTGTTCCCCAATCTAAGATTGATATTTCCACCCAAAAGATGCTCTGTATGACTTTCATCATTAATGAAAAATCTTAACGAATATGCAGGTATAACCGTTATTCCCAGCCATGATGTTGGATACATTGACATCAGCATAGGAACAGTAACTTCAATTCTCTGGTTCTCTTCCTGTTTATCCTCCTCATGGGGAAATTGAGTGTATCCCCCCCTTATAGCAGGTGAGAAAAAGAATCCTGTTTCTCCTGATCCAATTAGATTGTACTTGGCTTCAATACAGGCACCAAGGGGAAAGGAATATTTGACTCCAACATCAAATTTTTCATTAACACCAACCACACCACCTATTTCGAAATTCACAAAATCAGGGCGGATGAGATTGGTAAGAACCGTGTCCTCATAATTTCCGGTTGTGATTTTTGAAACTGCAAAAAAACCTTGTGTTTCACCCTGACCAATGGGTTTTGCAGAATGAAAGTTTGTATTTGAAGCACAACCAGTGAAGAATACAACTCCAAAACTGAACAGAGCTAAAAAAGACATTTTCTTACGACCCACAACTCCTCCTTTTTGAATCATTTACTTTGAGTGTTTATACTGCATTTAGCCTGTGTTCCGCATTCTCTTCGGACACACACATTTTACTTCAACCTGGAGCTTGCCAACCCTTTGTCTGATTTGTGAATAGCCAATGTCATCATTTACTCAAGCAAATGTTGGTTTTACAAATATCACACGAGATTTCAAAATAGATATATATACTAATGCAAGTCAATATTTTTTGCTTTAAAAATTTACACAAGAAACAAACACTTACACATCCAGGATTTGACTTTGTCTCGGGGCTAAAAACCAATCTGTAAATAATTATCTTTTTCTGAATAGAGATTGTAGAAACAGGCATGAAATGACCAAATGATAACATACAAAAACGAATCCGATCATACATAGAATTCGCATTTCAGCCTTTTATCTGTATTCACTAACTATCTTTTCGTACATTTCCCTATAGATATCAGCGGAACTATCTTCAGACAGATTTATCTGTTGTGATGAGTAGATTCTTGCTATAGAATACACTGCCTGACCTTCCGTATTCAATCTTCCATTATGATCCAAATGACAAAAGTCCCGCGGAATCAACACAGGAGAAACATCCGGGACAAACTGATCAGCCGTAAAATCAAGGACATACTCTACATTGTCTATTTTTATAATAACAAAAGAATGGAATTCTCTGATAAAATGACCATCTGCCCGCAAACTTTCCAACCCAAACATCTCGAGAAGTTTAACCAGTATTGTTGAGACAGGTAAACAAGCCCCTAATTGGGTGAAATCAATCTGTTCTTTTAAAAGATTATGCAGGGATTTACCCGGCCCATTCATAAAAGAGATAAAATCTGAGGCAGAACTATTGCTTAAGTTTACCGGAAGAGGTTCCGTGTGCTGTTTTTCTATTAAGACCTCTTCAACGTTAATCTCTAAACCGATCCTTCCGAAACCTTCAAAGAACCTGTTATCCCTTTCATCTGAAAATTCACTTTCAACTGTTTTCCCACTCTGTTCAAACACAGAGGTTACACTAATGAAATGATTAAGCCCTTTTATTTTACGAACCCTTTCCCCGTTTTCAAAATGCCACAAGTATGTAAACCTGTTTCCAGAACGGATGATTTCCTGATTGATTCTTATCTTTTGACAATCGGGAGCTTCTGGTATAGTTGAAGTATAAAGATTGTACCCGTCTGCTCCCGGAACCGGATCCCAGGATATATCCATACTCTTTTCTGTATGTATTATCTGCAGGTTTTCGGGAGGTGATATCCCACCAGCAGACATCAGGAAAACGAGGACAATTACAACAATACATTTATATAGAGTCATGAATTAACATTTCCGCTTAAATTTTTTTCAAATATTAAATCAATGCAAAATAATACCTAATCGGTGTAAAGTTCAAACTAAAGCTTGTCAGTTTGTGTAATCGAAATACCCGGGATTAAGTTTACAATTCGTGTTGAATATACCTCTTGCGGAACACCAATCTTGTATGATGTCATGGTGAAGTCAGACAAGAAACTCATAAATCTTTTCCATGAGAAAATCTGTAAACGGGCACAGAAAGAATTACCAATTATTAAATCCGCAAAGCTATGGGGAAATCAATAGCACCATTCGCACGGGCGGAACGATTTCCAGAGCCAGACAAAATGCAGATGGTCAGGATATCGGAAGTAATATTGATAAATTGAAGACTGATGTTCAGGAGCTTCAGATTCAACCATAAGCTGACCTGACTGATTTTCAGATGTAAGGGTCCGGATTTCATAGTGGAAACGCTGGCCGGTGTGTGGCTGGCCACACACCGTGGAATTAAGCACTCAGTAAAAGCCAGCAAAATCATACTACCTATAAACCCCAAGTTTAGCACTGTATCGATAAACCTGAGATGAGTTTGTATCTGTTCCTACTACTCTGATTAAATATGTGCCAGAGGTAACATGTCGACCAGACATATTCGTAAGATCCCAGTACAATGATCCACTGTTACCGAGACGATTGGTTTCAACGTTTTGTCTGAACAACAAATTACCCATCCTGTCATATATCTCAACCTTAAGATTTGCTGATGTTGGTGTTTTCACAGAAAACTCAACTATTCCGGTACCAAGCTGCACAGGGTTTCTCGATATCGAAATACCTGTAACACTCATTTCTTTTCTGTCCCAATCGTTATCCCAAACAATAGAACTTGAAGGCTCAATAGTAAGTGTACCTCTAACAAAATCTATTGTATAGTTCCCTGCAATAGCTCCTGATGGAATAATATCATAATCTCCAATTGCCTCACCCGGTGTGCGTTCAATAACTAAACCGGTGACAACTGAAGAATCATCATTAAAGACAAGCCCGGTGTAGGTTACGGTGTATTCAGGATCTGGATTGTTTACCATTTTCACCTTATCATCAGCAGTGATAATTAGAAGAGCGGGAGTAATAGTCAGGTAATATGAATTGTTTATTGTAATTGAATAATTCTGACCTGCAGAGAGAGAACCTGTTTCTATAAGATAATCCCCAACATTCTCACCTGCTTCACGGGACAGAACTCCGCTTATACTATCACCATCGAGTAGAGTTCCTGATATAATCTCAAAAATCAGCTCGGGGTCGTCTTCTCCATATACTTTAGTTTGAGATTTTGCACTTATAATTATTTCTCTTGGAAGAATTGTGAGTGTAGCATTGATAAGTGTAAGCGAGTAATTATCACAGACTCTTAAGTCTCCCAGAGTTATGAGATATTCACCAACATCTTCACCAGATTCACGGGTTAATGTACCTGTAAAGCTATCACCGGAAAGAAGAGAGCCTGATACTATATCAAAACTCAGCTCGGGATCTGTTTCACCATACTCCTTACTCTGTGAATCAGCCTTTACTGTAATTGCTCTGGGAGTGATAGTAAGAGTATCACCAATAAAGGTAAGAGAGTAATTATCTCCGGCGCTAAGATCGCCTAATGTTATGAGGTATTCACCAACATCTTCACCAGATTCACGGGTTAATGTACCTGTGAAGCTATCACCGGAAAGAAGAG
>LDWW01000079.1 GCA_001045525.1 Chitinispirillum alkaliphilum
TGTGCCACCATTCTCAGACAGGCTGGTTGCAGAAGCACTGTCAGCAAAAACAAAGAGGATAATTGGCAACACCATTTTGGCTGTTGATAACAATTTGTTCATTTACTATCTCATTTATTTAGTTAGTATTTTCAGTATTTAAAACAGAACATTCAACAATTCTCCCAGACCGGAATTCATAGGAACAGTTACACCAAACGATACTGGATATGTAACATAATTATCCCCGAAAGACAAGCCATATTTTACTTTTGTCTGTAAATAGAACCCGTACCGGTCAGTATTTTGATATTTTACGCCAAATCCCGAATTAAGAATGAATGCGTTGTTATCAATTAAAGGTGCATAATACTGACTGTTATTAATGTAGATATATCCATCTCCCCCGAGAACACCCATGTATCCTATTCCTACCATTACAAAAGGGGTAAAATTAGACTCAAAAAAAGAATATGACGCTTGCAATTCACAACTGAGAAATAAGAGTGGCGATATGTCGAATCTTACAGACCCATAATTTGATAGATCTTCTTCTGCGCTAATTTTGTCAAAACCAAAAAATGTCATATCAGCAAGAAATCTTCCAGACCATTTTTCGCAAATGTAGGTCTCTGCACCAAAAGCACCGCCCCAGCCGTTTTTCCACTCATCTCTGAATGCAGAGGGTTGAGATTTCAGAGAGTAATTGGTTTGAAGAAGAAAATATGAGCCTCTTGAATTATCCCCATCTTCTTTACTGTAAACAGACTCAGCAATAGACAGGAATCCGACAAAGAATATCACCGCATATTTTAGAAATGTATTCATACTGGCACCTCACATGTTAAGTGTTTAGATGTATGTTTTGAGACTTGAGACAAACAATAAATGTTTCCAGCTGCAGCTACCCTACCACAACTATCACATAGGTGTTTTATAGATTTACATCCTTTCTGAGCACAAGGTTCACCGTTCCGACTTCGCGTTCATCTGAGAGTAATCATCCTGCTCTGCGTTAGCGGAATTAAGAGATTGAAACGAAAAAGCGTAACGGGTGATGTGATATCACTTCCCAATACACTCTTCACTCGACACTCTCCTCTCTCACTCCAGAACCTGTCTGTAGCTGTCATAAAGGGCACGGATATTTCTAACGTAAGTAAAAGGCTCCTGACCTCTGCAATAGCCGTGTCTTGCATTTCTATAGTATTCAGGTTGTGCCAGAAGCAGCATAGCCCGTTCTACATTATCTATCCACTTATCTCTGTCCAGCCCTAAACTGGCTGCCAGACGCCTGGCATCAAGAACATGCCCATAGCCTGCATTATAGGATGCCAGAGCAAAATTGAAACGTTCGTTGTAGGGCAGTTCAGGGTCAAAGCGGTTAATAAGAATGTTCAGGTATCTCACCCCTGCGTATACATTTAATTGGGGATCTCTGATGTCACCACTTATAAACTGTCTTGCCGTAGCGGGCATAAGCTGCATAAGTCCCTGAGCACCGACCCAGCTTTCTGCATTGGGATCGAATTTTGATTCCTGATATATGAGGGCTGCAATGGCGCGCCAGTCAAAGCCGGCTGAATCAGAACGGGCTCGGATTATTTCATCGTATTCCGAAAGTCTGTTCTGTATATCGGCTCTTACAGCGGGGGGACGTTGCCTTCCGCCTTTTCTGAAATACCTGTTGTAGATTATGTTGTAGTAAAGGCTTCTTGGCCGGTGGTCACTTTTGGTAAAGAATTCATCAATTACAGATTTAAGCCGGGGGTTATCTTTCCTTATAACCCAACCGATTTCCCTTTCTCCGGAAACATGCGGACCGATAGCTATATTGTGTCCATGGTTCAGTTCGATAAATGCCAAGTAATCATCGCATACCGTTATATCGTATTCTCCTGAATGGACTTTCCATAAAACTTCTTCGGTCTCAACAGTTCCGTCAAGTAGATGAATTTCAAAATTCAGGTTGTTTTCATCTCTCAATCTCATTAGAGTCTCCTCATAGGAACTGTTTTCCCTGACATGAACAGTTCTGCCCTCCAGATCGTCAAGTGTCTGTATAATGCTTTTACCCTGCTCATCCGGTGCCGTAACAATTACTTCCCGGGTTAGAAGATAGGGGTGGGAAAAATCCACGATTTTTTCTCTTGAATTGGTTTTGGTAATTGTGGCAGCTGCAATGTCCGCCCTTCCCTCTTTTACCCAGTTTAGAAGATCATCTCTTGAATCGGCCACCATGATTTTTAGATTCATTCCCAAATTGTTTGCGAATGCATTCATTAGTTCAAAATCAAAACCCACCTCTCTTCCACGGTGTATCCAGTATGAAGCAGCATTGTTGCGGGTAACAAAACGAATCACATTTCTTTCTTTAATTGAATCAAAATCACCTGTTGAAATTTCGTTAAGCTCCCCCAGGATAGCAAATTCAGAAAGATATCTGTCAAGTTTACTTTTGAATTCATAATTTCCATTGCGCATAAACCAGGCAATATTTCTCAGTCCCGGAAAAGTGAGAAGTGTATCCACTTCATCCATGTAGGCAAGAACTGCCCTTGCGATATCAGAATCACATATGGTGTAGTCATAGTTGCCTTGGGATATTTCATAGATTATCTCCTCTGTATGCATTTCACCCGGGACATATTCCACATTGATGGATAGTTGCATAGAATCCCTTATCAGGTTGAGAGTAGCCACATAAGAGGAGCCTTGTCGCAGCGCAACAGTTTTGTCCTTAAGGTCATTTAGGCTACGAACCGGCGAATCTTTGGGTCCGATCAGATATTCTCTTACGTTTCTTACAGGACGGCTGGGTAGAAAATCCCGGCTTCTTTGCTCTGTTACTGTCAGGGAAGCTACAGCCAGATCCGCTTTTCCTTTTTTGATCCAGGGCAGTATGCTGTCGTAAGCCGGAGCTTCAATAATAATTGGCTCTAAATTGTGTTTGCGGGCAAATTGTGCGGCATTGTTTGTTTCAAAACTCCCGGGAATTGCATCTCTGCTCAGGAAAACTTCTTCAGAGGGAGGTGTGATGATTCGCAATATCCCCTTTTGTTGGATCATTTCCCAGTCGGCTTTGTAAGTATTATCAGCTGGTTTTTCAGGCTGGGTGTTGTTGTTATCTGATTTTGATGTGAAAAGTAGAATCAAAGGAATAATAGCTAATGAAATCAATGGAAGAAAAACAATTTTTTTCATAAGGGTTCTCTTTTCTGAACAGATGTATCAAAAGATTAATATTTCAGATTTATAATCAGCAGAGATAAATTTGATTTGATATCTCCTGATTTTTGTAAAATTATTCTTACTTATTGTAAGGCTTGTTGCGGATTGCTTCTGTAAGCATGATGAGCATTTCCGTTATACTGTAAAAAAAAATGGTCATATAAAATGGTTAAATCATTGCCTTAAATCCAGAAAAAATTCTAAATGGAGTGTATAATATGCAGTGTTGCTGTTTCTGGTTTAATGTTTTTATATGATAACTAAAACCGAATATGTTTTTACCAGATGAAAAAAAATGGTTCAAGCGGTATATTAATAGTATAACTGATAAAGGTTTTTCGGGTACTGGGGGAATAGCCTTCACAAGTCTGATTTTTTCCCTTCCCACAACTTTCAGTGAAGACGTTCCGCTGCTATCTCAGA
>LDWW01000080.1 GCA_001045525.1 Chitinispirillum alkaliphilum
AATATAAAACCTGGCGGCGTCCTACTCTCCCATGCAGTTTACCACACAGTACCATCGGCGCAGCAGGGCTTAACTTCCGTGTTCGGGATGGGAACGGGTGTATCACCTGCGCCATAACCACCAGGATATTTTTTCCTGTCTGGACATATTATCTGTTGATGAAGCACACGTTGGTTTTTGTCTGGAAGAAGATAAAATATATAAGTATCAAGCCTCACGGATTATTAGTATCACTCGACTGAACGTATTACTACGCTTACATCTGTGACCTATCGACCTTGTAGTCTTCAAGGATCCTTCAGGGGGGTAAACCCCACGCGATATCTGATCTTGAGGCTGGCTTCCCGCTTAGATGCTTTCAGCGGTTATCCGTTCCGTACATAGCTACCCAGCAATGCCCCTGGCGGAACAACTGGTACACTAGCGGTACGTCCTTTCCGGTCCTCTCGTACTAAGAAAAGCTCCTCTCAAATATCGTACGCCCACAGTAGATAGGGACCGAACTGTCTCACGACGTTCTGAACCCAGCTCGCGTGCCGCTTTAATTGGCGAACAGCCAAACCCTTGGGACCTTCTTCAGCCCCAGGATGCGACGAGCCGACATCGAGGTGCCAAACCTCCCCGTCGCTATGAACGCTCGGGGGAGATAAGCCTGTTATCCCCAGAGTACCTTTTATCCATTGAGCGACGGCAGTTCCATTTCCAACCGCCGGATCACTAAGCCCTGCTTTCGCATCTGTTCGACTTGTTTGTCTCACAGTTAAGCTCCCTTATGCCTTTACACTCGACGCATGATTACCGACCATGCTGAGGGAACCTTTGGGTGCCTCCGTTACTGTTTAGGAGGCGACCGCCCCAGTCAAACTGGCCCCCTGGCAATGTTCCTGACCCGGATTCACGGGCCGAGGTTAGAATTTCAACTGAACAAGGGTGGTATGTCAAGGATGACTCCATGAGAACTGGCGTCCCCACTTCATAGTCTCCCACCTATCCTGCACATGCGCAGCCGGAACCCAATGCCAAGTTGCAGTAAAGGTTCATGGGGTCTTTCCGTCTAACTGCGGGTAACTGGTATCTTCACCAGTATTCCAATTTCGCCGAGTCCGTGGTAGAGACAGCGCCCAAGTCGTTACACGATTCGTGCAGGTCGGAACTTACCCGACAAGGAATTTCGCTACCTTAGGACCGTTATAGTTACGGCCGCCGTTTACCGGGGCTTCGATTCAACGCTTCTCCCACCAAGGCGGGATAACATCTCCTGTTAACCTTCCGGCACCGGGCACGTGTCACACCCTATACATCATCTTACGATTTAGCAGAGTGCTGTGTTTTTGATAAACAGTCGCTTGGGCCTCTTCACTGCGGCCTGCATCGCTGCAGGCACCCCTTCTCCCGAAGTTACGGGGCTATTTTGCCGAGTTCCTTTACCACGGTTCTCTCGCGCACCTTAGGATACTCTCCTCGTCTACCTGTGTCGGATTGCGGTACGGGCACATATCAGAGTAACGCTTAGAGGCTTTTCTTGGCAGCAGAGCATACATCAGTTCCTTTGCCCGAAGGCGCCGTTCCCCATCACGCTTCAGCGTTGAATGGACATCCGGATTTGCCTGGATATCCCGCCTTTGCGCTTAGACCCCCATCCAACAGGGGGCTGACTTAGCTTCCTGCGTCACCCCATCGCACTGATACATGGTACAGGAATTTTATACCTGTTTCCCATCGCCTACGCCTGTTCGGCCTCGGCTTAGGACCCGACTTACCCTGGGAGGACGAGCCTTGCCCAGGAAACCTTAGACTTACGGTGTTAAGAATTTCCATCTTAATTATCGCTACTCATTCCAGCATTCTCATTTCTGATACCTCCAGCATCTCTTACAAGACACCTTCGCAGGCTTACAGAACGCTCCTCTACCATCTGACAACCCGAAGGTCATCAAATCCACAGCTTCGGTAACATGTTTTAGTCCCGGAAATTTTCGGCGCGCATTCGCTGAACTAGTGAGCTATTACGCTTTCTTTAAATGGTGGCTGCTTCTAAGCCAACATCCTAGCTGTTAAGGCAAACGTACATCCTTAGTCACTTAACATGTATTTGGGGACCTTAGCTGGTGGTCTGGGTTGTTTCCCTCTTGGGAACGAAGCTTATCCCACGCTCCCTGACTCCCGTATATTGAGTAACGGCATTCGGAGTTTGATTGGGTTTGGTAGGCTGGTGGGCCCCCTAGTCCATTCAGTGCTCTACCTCCGTTACTGTACGTACGAGGCTATACCTAAATATATTTCGAGGAGAACGAGCTATCACCGAGTTTGATTAGCCTTTCACCCCTAGCCACAGCTCATCCACTCCTTTTTCAACAGAAGTTGGTTCGGACCTCCACGCAGTCTTACCCGCGCTTCATCCTGGCCATGGCTAGATCACCCGGATTCGCGTCTACCGCATGCAACTGAACGCCCTGTTCAGACTCGCTTTCGCTCCGGCTCCGTGCCTGAGACACTTAACCTTGCTGCATACGCGTAACTCGCTGGACCATTAAACAAAAGGTACGCCGTCACCCCTCCGAAGAGAGACTCCGACTGGTTGTAGGTACATGGTTTCAGGTACTATTTCACTCCCCTCTCGGGGTACTTTTCACCTTTCCCTCACGGTACTGGTTCACTATCGGTCATTGGTATGTATTTAGCCTTGGGAGATGGTCCTCCCGGATTCCCATGGAATTCCACGTGCTCCATGGTACTCGGGGTCACTGAAAGGAAGACATGTCCTTTTCGCCTACGGGGCTATCACCCACTATGGCCTGCCCTTTCCATGGCAGTTCGACTAAAAACATGTTTTGTAACTTCCCGACTGCACGGTACTGCAGCCAATCAATGCCCCACAACCCCATTCTACCAACGCGCACCGGCTTACAGTAGAATAGTTTGGGCTGTTGCCCGTTCGCTCACCACTACTTAGGCAATCGTTTTTACTTTCTCTTCCTGAGGCTACTTAGATGGTTCAGTTCACCTCGTTACCTTCCTTAACCTATGAATTCAGTTAAGGATTCCCGACTAAAGTCGGGAGGGTTGTCCCATTCGGAAATCTCCGGATCAAAGCGTGTTTGCCACTCCCCGAAGCTTATCGCAGCTTGCCACGTCCTTCATCGGCATCCAATGCCAAGGCATCCGCCGTGTACCCTTAATATCTTGATACAATTTTACTTTCTTCTCGACGAAAAACTTTCGCTATGTGCTTCATCAACAGATTATGTCAAAGAACTAT
>LDWW01000081.1 GCA_001045525.1 Chitinispirillum alkaliphilum
GTTCTGGCAAATGGCGAAGTTGCGCTAAGAATTGTTGCAGAATTATTGGTTGTCGGCCGAGTCCTCGAAGGTTGAAAACCGATAATTCTGCCTACCTTAGTGTAAAAGCAATTTGGGGTGTACTCACCCGCCATTTGCCTGTTGTGCGTTGTAGGCATTTGCGATCTTATCTCCTCGACGCATCTTTTTTCTTATTCCGCGCGCTCTGAAAATTTCTCAGTTATTCTTTTTCAAAATGTTATCAATCTTGTAATTGTTCGAGTTTTCTGGTTAATGCTTTAGATTCTTATATGACAGTTAATTTTTATGTAATTGGTAATAGCGAAAATCTTAATACCTAACGCGAACCTAATAATTGCAGGGTTTAACTATAGTCATTCCATTGTGGCTCCCTATTTTTCAGATTTATTCTCTATTATACACTGCACAATTGAAATGTTATTTTCACTGATATTAATGGGAATAAATAAAAAAACAATAGTTAAACCAGTTACTATTAAAATTATTGAGATATATTTCTTCCTTTTTGATTTTATACCATAGTGATCTTTCATTTCAATTCCGAATATTTTGATACCATATGGGTTTAACCAACTTACAAATTCTAAAATACCAATAAAGATTAAAACAATACCAAAGATCAACATAAATTGGTACCATGTCAGGTTTACTAATAGGGTAATCCATTCAGTCATCTTATCCCTCTATTTAGATAAATTCTAACGTATCTGCCATTTATTATTGAAGCCAAATGTTTTTTCTTCTTTCCGCGCGCTCTTATTCCTGCGGCGATCTCTATTCCTCGCAAATGACTATTGCGCACAACTCCTTAAAGTGTGAACTTCTTAGGTCACACTTTAATAAACTAAAACACATAAAAGTTATATATTTGTACCATATTGTAGTAAATGTTGAACTTTTTTTTTCATTTGGTTCGTTCTTTGTTATTCTGGTCGTCCTCAGACAGGTTAAGGTTTGCTAAAGGACTTTTTATTTTTTTTATGCTCTCAGAATTAACATGGGTATGAATTTCGGTGGTTTTTGAGCTGCTGTGCCCCATTGATAACGCACCCTCCACCCTGATAATTTTGCGCAAAAAATCCAGATGTTCCTTTTTTATTAACCTTATTTCATTGAGTCTCATTCCACATCCGTATGCAAGATAGAGCATCAATTGGTGTTTGATGTTGTTGTGAGCAGTAATGATTTTTTTTACCTCAGTTTCCGAATATACGTGTGGTAGCAATCTCGCCACTGTAGCGGTGTTTTGTGTTTGGGCACAGAATGATCGGTGTGCTTTTCCCTACTTGTATCTGTTGTTTTCATTGTAATAAATTGCTTTTTCACTACTTCAGTGTCAAGTGTAATCTCTCTTCTGCCTCAAAGCTCACCATTAACAAAGTGGTTGCATCAGGGGAATTTTTAGTTTCACCTGATATGAGCACGGGCAAGCGCATCTGTTGCCTGCAAACCCAGAGAACATCAAAAATATTGCGATAATTATGAGAGCAGCCTGAAGCAGATCTGTGAGCGGGTAATTGTAAGGTGGTAAAACAGGGAAACTCTCATTCTATACAATATAACAGGGTATGGTATGATGTAAAGAAAATTGTGCTTTTTACTTGTCGTAGGCTGGCGAACAGAAAGTAAGGGGCAGCAAAAAGCCCTCTGAAAGCAGAGAACATAATGAAAAACCAGTAGTCGGTTGTATGCTGTAGTGTGAAAACGTAACCTCGTCATTAGACTAACAGGCTTCTGAGTGGTTGCGAATCTGGTTTCTACAACCTGCAAACAGCCCCAGTGCAGTTTTTGAATGATACTGTTTATACCCGTTTTACCATCGTTTTCAAAGAATTTGTTTTGGGTTAACATGGTTATACTGGTCTGTTATCACAGTGGCAATGTGCTGTTCGCAGGGTGATAATTCATTGTTAACAGATTGCTATACATACGTTTACATGGTGCAAGGCAGTTGTATACACACTTTGAAAGATTATGATCACGGTATGTTTGATATCTTTGGGGTATGAGTGCGAACAGATTCAGGACATTTCTGGGTATGGAACAGATAAACTGAACAGTTATGCAGGCAACTTTGTGGGTTATGCAGCTATTTTGGTTATAAATGGGTGATTCTTTCTAATTTAAGACAAAGGGGGGGGATGTCGCATCTGTTAGAAAATGCGTTGAGGGCAGTAAAGAGAAATGGTTTTACATAAAAGTACAGTCTTATTACTCCGGCAATTATATATGCATAAGATAGTGTTTGAGTTTCATTACTTTTTTTAAGAGTCCAGCGCTAAGAAACGCTGTTTCAAAAACAATTGGGGCCTTCAGCCCCAAACCCCGACCTACTTTCTTTCCAGGGCCAAAACTCGAGGACTCGAACAATTGGCCCCGGGAAAGGACCGGCGAAAGCGCTCATTCGCCAGTGATTGGGGCGGATTTGTACCCGATAGTTTGCCGTTTGCCCTGTGAAATAGATGGAGAAAATTTTTATGCAAGTTTAATTGCCGGAGTCTTAGCTTCCGTCTGAGCTGTACGGCTGTGAGCCGGGATCCACTGAGTGCGAATTTTCAAAACTCTCATTTGTCTCCTGTACCGGTACAGGTACTGAGTTCTCCTGTAAACTTTCGCTGGTTTTAGCTGTTATCTTGGGCAGGGTCGGTTTAAGTCCTCTTTTTCTTCCTTTTCTGTATTTGCGTCTCCTGTAGGCGCTGCGTCAGTCGCCCAGATCATTCTTAATCTCTTTCTGTACACAGGGAAATATGGATGGGAAAAGCCTTTCCCTCGCTGCAGCTCCCTTTTCGGAGGACCTCAGCGGGATCTTCCGCTACCCATTCAATGCGGTCGTACGTCACGGGGGCACGCTAAGGTAAGCGACATTGTAGCCCTTTAGATTGAAAGTTCATGTGTAAAACCATAGCTTATGTGAAGAGTGTGGTTTAAAACACATCTTAGCTGATTAATGCAAATACCGCCCGGGTAAACCGCGGCAGGGAGGACTGCAGGTGGACAATTCCTATTGTCCAGTCCCCTCCAAAAAGCGGAGTCCTCGGAGCGCTATAAACGAGGGACCGAGGAGGTACGACGAGCCGAAAGGAGGACCGGTGCTGTCCGCGGCAGCCGCCCAAATCATTCTTATTCTCTCACTCAATCTCTTTTACTTTCAATTATAAC
>LDWW01000082.1 GCA_001045525.1 Chitinispirillum alkaliphilum
AGAATACTCAACAGGAGATACTGTCCGCAGGGGCCGGATAACCGGGCAGGGCCGTGGTTGTATACGAGCGTGGTTAATACAGTGTTCGTGGATGTGCATTAAAAAGGATCCGGTGATGCTTGAAGCATTCAATCGGATAGCAAGTAATACCGGAAGTAAAAAGAAGGCTATCGTAGCAATCGCCAGAAAACTTGTTGTTCGTATGTGGACTTGTATGCATAACAAAGAGGAATATCTGGTAGGGGTGATTGAATAGCAATTTAAGGTTTGTAAAAGATAAATGGACGTTTTGGATTGCATGTCAGACAATAAAAAAGGGTAATTTGCGTTATCGGAAAAAGGCGTACCACGTTTCGACCGGAGTTGAACTCGTATAAGAAGAACGCAATCTGAGTATGTGCGGCGCCATATCCGACTTTCCGAACGGTAACCTGAGTAACTTCTTTATGAAGGAAACTCGAATAGCAGACTGAAGAGACCTTTTTTATAACTTGTTCTGTAGTTTAAAACAAATTTAAGAGTGTGGAGTGGCATCACCAGCGAGACCTATTGAGGGGTCTGTCTGGTGCTGCCATCACAAGACCAAGCAGGTGTTTATATGAAATGACAAAAAAATAAAGAAGGTAGTAAGAAAAGGTTGATTTTCATCATAGCAGCCTGGCCGAACTGTCTTCGGCATGCGCCCAAATTACTCTCATTCCCTTTCAATTCTAATTTTGCGACTTTTTTTTTCTGAATACAGGGGCAGCTGAACACGGCTGCATGTGTCTCTTTTCACACAAAAAAAGTCGCCAGCCCCATGGGGACGGACGACATCTTAACTTATAAATTAAATCTTTCCATACAGGCAACAGGGCAACCGTGGCCGGCATTGGGTGAAACATCGATTTTTGCAGCATTCTCTCTACTGAACTGGCTAAAATATCAAAACGGAATTGAGATGAAAAATCCTACCGCAGTAGCACCACTAATCCAATACATAAGATTGCGCAGCCTTTTTTCTGAATTTATTTCACCTTTTATACGGTCAAACTCTTCCTGATTGTAATCATGTATACTATGGTATTGATCATAAAGATTGGCAACATTTTGGTTAATCATTATACCACCTATAAGGGAACCGGCACTAACAGAGCCAAAAACCACCCGCCGTGTCCATTTTGAGATATTTTTCCTCCTTGCCCTGCGCTGCTCGGGTGTAAGTTGCGGTTTTGGTTCGGCTGGTTCACTTATAACCATCAGCTCCTCAACCATTCCTTCCAATTCATCAATCAGAAGACCAATGTTCTGAATAACTCTTCGTGAAACACGCCTGACCGTCTCCCCTTGATTTATATCTATCTTGCGAATTGTCATCAGATACCTGTCACCCAGAGCACCGATGTCTCCGGCGATAATGTAATCCACTCCAAGGACATCACCCACTTTTGCTATACACTCATCATCCTCACAACCCAGAAGCTGGAGCCCGGACTGATGCTCCAGAATCTTGCTCACATCATCCCAGGCCAGAATTCTGAAATTGGGGTTTTTCTGGAGCTCTGTAGTCATGTAACTGCTGATTGCAATACCATCTTCGGCTGAAATATGACTCGATTTTATGTTAAGCACTGCTGCGGATTTTCTGGCATAGGTATCATGTGCTAAAAGCAGAATAGCGGTAAGAATTAGTACGGAGTTAATTGTCTTGAATTTCATTAGTGCCCCTCTGTTTTTTTCCAGGTAAGTAGTTAAACTGTTCCGGACGTTTAAAATATTTAATACCTGAGCCATGTACAGGTAGTATTGGCTCTGAAAGACATATCGGTGCGTGTGGGATTAAATATTTGTTCAGTATTGGTGAAATATGCATATAAGGCATAGCAACAGTTAAAATTCCTAAGGTGTTGCGAATGAATCATAGCGGTTTTATCATATTGGTATGATCTATTACACAAGTGTATTATTTTGACAAAAAATTGTATTTGCCGTGAGAATTGGCAATCAAAATTTATAATTTACACGTAGCAGTTGGCTTCAGGTATACCGCCCAAATTACTCTTACTCTCTTTTAGTTCATATTCTACACAAGACATGATTTTTCTCAGGATAATATGGATGGGAAAAGCATTTCCCTCGCTGCAGCTCCCTCTTCGGATGACCTCAGCGGGATCTTCCGCTACCCATTCAATGCGGTCGTACACTTCGACAAGGAGCTGAGTGCAGGCATCACGGGGGCACAGTTCGACAGGCCCACTGCAGGCATTTTGGTAAGCGATATTGTAGCCCTTTAGAGTGTAAGTTCATATGTAAAACTCTAGCTTATGTGAAGAGTGAAGCATAAAACACATCTGAGTTGATTAGTACACATACCGCACGAGTAAAACGCGGCAGGTAGGACTGCAGGTGGACAATTCCTATTGTCCAGTCCCCTCAAAAAAGCGGAGTCCGCGAAGCCCTATAAACGAGGGACCGAGGAGGAATCCCGATTTCAATCGGGAAGCCGAAAGGAGGACCGGTAAGTTTACAGTGAGCCTGGCCGAACTGTCCCCGGCAGCCGCCCAAAACTTTCTTAATCTCTTTCTTAATCTCTTTCTTAATCTCTTTCTTAATCTCTTTCTTAATCTCTTTCTTAATCTCTTTCTTAATCTCTTTCTTAATCTCTTTCTTAATCTCTTTCTTAATCTCTTTCTTAATCTCTTTCTTAATCTCTTTCTTAATCTCTTTCTTAATCTCTTTCTTAATCTCTTTCTTAATCTCTTTCTTAATCTCTTTCTTAATCTCTTTCTTAATCTCTTTCTTAATCTCTTTCTTAATCTCTCTCTCAATCTCTTTCTTAATCTCTCTCTCAATCTCTCTCTCAATCTCTCTCTCAATCTCTCTCTCAATCTCTCTCTCAATCTCTCTCTCAATCTCTCTCTCAATCTCTCTCTCAATCTCTTTTACTTT
>LDWW01000083.1 GCA_001045525.1 Chitinispirillum alkaliphilum
CGAAACAAGAGCCTCAGTTTAATTTACTGTTTTGTAACACATTCCGGATCGTTCAGCTGGATCGGAGTATTATCAGTAAAATTTACGTACTCATAATTTGTGCGTTCCCAACCTATCCGGACTTCTTCTGTATATCTTTGCCTCGGTTACGGAATTACCTGTGCAGAACATTTACCCCACATCTCTTCTCCAAACCTGACCCATTTCCCTCTGTTAAAAACTGTACTTTTGACTTGCAATAAGCAAGCGGGCATACTATTTTTCCTGCGCAAAATATCAGGTTGGTTTACAACGGTACGTTTTGTTGCCATTGAGATAAACTGATCAGATATAACAACACACACCAAACAGGAGGCAAACCTTCATGAGCAGAAAGCTTATTACTCTAATTGTTTTTGCATTAACTATCAGTTTATACTCTCAGGATATGACAATAGAAAACAAAGAACATTCTTTATCTGGTATTGAGGATAGGATATCCGCTTATGAAAAAGCTGTTCAGATATATGCATTTGGTTTGCTTGTACAAAATTTGGCTGTCAATTATGAGATTCTGCTTCAAAACAGGCATGGTTTGTTGTTTGAGGGAAATTATCAGCTGAGGGATAATTCTTTTGGCGTAGGGTTTCACTACAGAAACCACTATCACACCAGATCGAATCACCGTGGTTTGAACAGCCCGTTCTGGGGACCTTATATCGTGTATGGCCAACTGTCTGGGGATGCATTCGAAGAGGAAAACTTCAGTAGGGATGATTTTACTTTTGAGTTGAAAACGGTGAAATTGGGGCTAAACTGGGGCAGAAGATGGGTTTGGAACTCAGGTTTCAGTCTTGTTTTCAGAATCGGGTACGGCATACCTGTATATTCAGAATATCAGTGGTTCCCTCATAATCCAAAACGAATCGAAGATTTGGAACGGCTGCTGGATATATTTACCGGTATTGACGGAGAGTTTACTATAGGGTGGGCATTCTGATTCCTAAACATACCATTTTTGATTGAGTCCGGCATTGATAGTTCCATGCCTGAACGGGTAAATAGAGTCACAAAATTCTCTTGTTAACTCCGGCAAGTCGTCTGATATACATACACTTACAGTGGGCGCTTAGATGCCGGCGCCGGAGTTTTGACTTCTCCTGCTTGTTATGAAAACAGCAAAACCACAATGTCAACTCACCCTGTTTCTCTGCATCTATTGGCGGTGCATCAGGCTTAGAATCTCCCTTCAGTGATATTTTCCACATATCGGTTTAAACTGACAGTTTTAACGTGAAAACACTTCATAGGTATTTGGCACGGGTATAGCAGGTTTGAAGAGGTATGAAGTTTATAACGGGCCCATATAGAGGGAGAAATGAAGCGATGCCAAAAATTCATCTTTGTTTCGATCGCTACCGCAAAGAGGTCGCAGAATGGTTGGGTTCAGGGTATGAGCTGACCACAGAGCTGCCTTCAGACAGATTTGATCTCTGCTTTGTTGATTACGGATCAATTGACAGTATCGCAAAGCACCTGCGGGCAAAAAAGGAGAGTGATCCTGCTGTTTTCATGCCGGTTGTACTTGTTTTATCAGATGAGGAGTTTGCTGTTACTGAAAACCATATTGACAAAATAGTCGATGAGGTAATACTTGAGCCTCTCAGAGGCGGGGAACTTAATCTAAGGGTTAAAAACTTGCTCAGGACTCATTATCTTTCGTTCCAAGCCAAAAAACTTCAGGAAAATGAGATGAAGCTTGAGCTTCAGGCTCAGCGCCTTGCCAATCTCTCCGAAAATGTGCCAGGTATGATCTATCAGTTTGCCGTGTACAAGGATCAAACTGCAAAGTTTGAGTATATAAGCGAAGGGTGCAGGGAGATCTTTGAGCTTGAGCCTCAGCAGGGGCTAAAAGACCCGGGGCTCATAATTTCAACGGTACACCCCGACGAACGGGAAAAATTTGAGCGTGAACTTGCAGACGCAATCTCCGCTAACCGTGAATTCCTGTGGGAGGGGCGTTACCTGATAAACGGAAAGTTAAAATGGATTAAGGCCGCATCCACTCCTCACAAAGCAGACTATGCCATGGTTTGGGACGGGGTGATGATAGATGTGTCGGATGTAAAAAAAACAGAAGCAAAGCTGAGGTCAACTGTTGGTGATCTCCAGAACAAAAACAGAGAGCTTGCGAAGCTCAATTCGGAACTTGACGATGCAAACGAGAAACTCCGGAATATCGACAAGGCGAAAACAAAATTCATCTCCACCGCAGCCCATGAAATCCGAACCCCCCTTACAAGTATACTGGGTTTTGTACAGACTATTCTCTCGCCTGAAATCCAACTTACAAAAGATCTGGAGGCTGAGTATCTTAAAATTGTGGAAAATGAAACAAGGCGTCTTTCACAACTGGTGGATACGATGCTGAATATTTCAAGGCTCGATGCGGGAAGACAGGAGCTGAATCTGAGAAGTGTGGATATTGCTCCGCTTCTGCAGGATGTAGTGAATTCATTATCTTCAGAGGTGAAGCAGGATATCGAAATAAGAATAGTCGCAAATGCAAGGGGCATTGTCTGTGCCGATTCTCAGCAAATCGGTCTGGTTGTCAGAAATCTCCTTGACAACGCTATTCGCTACACTGAACCCGGGGGATTAATCCAGATAAGTGTGGATAAAGTTGAAGAAGATGGGGAGATTGTTGTGGGGGTAAGGGACAGGGGGCCGGGGATTCCCTCCGATAAGCTGGAGAGTATATTTGAAAAATTCTACCGCATAAGAAAAGACACTTCAACCGCAGGGCGTGGCAGCGGACTGGGACTCTCAATTGCCCAGGAAATAATCCGCGCCCATAAAGGCAGAATCTGGGCGCAGTCGGTCCTGGGCAAAGGTTCCACATTCTTTTTTACTCTGCCTGTGGTTGACAAGGCACACAGGGGATA
>LDWW01000084.1 GCA_001045525.1 Chitinispirillum alkaliphilum
TTCTACATATAATAATCACTCAGGTGCCACACTCTTTTTGCTTCAGCATCTTTATTAGGCTCTGAATATCATCAATTGTTTTATTGTCCTGTTGACCAGAAAGCGAATTCTGAGACATTTTAGCCATAAGCAAAGCTTCCGCAAGGTTGAGGCATAAGTTTTTCTCATCCTGTGATTTAAAAGCAACTTTCATAAAAGCAAACTGAAGATGTTCGAGAATGTCGGGGTCATGCTCATGAGCTATCGCATCAATAAGATTTTGGTTTATATCTGGTCCAGCATTACCGTGCATGCCCACTATACCCTGGCAGGCGTTTAATGCTGCTTTACAGCGTGCTAATATATGTTTGTTGGAATAACTATCTTTTAAAGGTTTCTGCTCTTTAGCTTTTTTTAATTTATCACCAGCAGCTTTAGAACTTGAGCATCCGGCATGGCAGCATGCGCTGTAGAGAAGAGACATAACATACATCTCTTCCGGACCCGGTGGTTCTTTTATAACCCACTCATAATCATCAGTTAAGTTTTTGCCTTCGGGATTTTCACAATCGATTTTTGATACAGTACCTTTTTCTGGTAATGTGCTTATTTTGGGTTCTTTTATCCTGTCAAACATTGCTATAGCTTCGGGCAACATGCGAGCCCTCTGATATGCTTTGCCTAAATAAAATACGGGTACATCATTTTCTTTCTTATGGGGTGGCATGAGCTCAAGGCTCTGACAAAAACATTCCGCAGCTTTAATAAAATCACCCTTTTCGAAATATCCCCGACCGATCCAAAAATAAGTCTTTGAGCACCATTCTCTTTTGGGTCTAAAATCTATATCCTCTCCATCTTCAATTTGGAACAGTTCGAGAGCGTACTCGGTCGCTTCGATTCCGTTTTTAAGGTTTTCCTTTCGAATATGAAGAGGGCTTTGAATCTGAGAGGCTTTTATCAGGCATATTCCATATTTTAAAATGAGCTCTCCCTGTGAGGCGAACCACTCATCCCTGGTCCATAGATAAGAGGGCCTCCACTTGGGCTTTGGCATCAGCGAAAGAGCGGAATTGAAATAACCATATGCTTCCTGATAATCCCCTCTTCTAAGATGAAGTTCCGCTCTGGCAAGAGGCGCCATCCAGTCAAGCGGATCCTCATCTATGGCCATCGAGGTTAAATCATATATGTCTTGGAAATTTCCGTTGTTATCTTCTCCAATACAGCTTTCATATATATCAAATTTGATGCTCTTAGCTAAAACATAAGCATAGTAGGAGCGAAGCTTCTGTTCCTTTATCTCCTGGGGGTAATCTTTTAAAGCAGCTAGAGCATTATCAAAGGGTATTTTTGCACACTCAATCTTCGTCTTTCCGCTTTCTGCTAAATAGATCAGGTGTCGTCCCTGAATAGCCCAAAGTTGACCTGTCATCCAACTTATCATATTTGCAATCGATTGATTAAAGGTTTGAACATCTTTAATATCAGATGGCATGATTAAAAGGCTATTTTCATCATAATTTATAGATAATTTATAATTGAAGTAAATGTGTCTGTGTGCCAAAAGCAAGTACCATATCCACAACAACTGATTATCCATCTCGATTATATCTGCGTTCATTTCAAGAAAATTACATTTCAAATCTATTTTTTCTTTAAATAAATTGAAAATATCTTCATTACCTTTGCTCCTAAGAAGAGTATCTCGATCTACTAAAACTTTATTACAGATATCAGAAAATCCCATGATTGCTTTTAAGATAAATCGATTTATCAGAATTTCAGCTATTACAGTGTTATTTACAGGTTGTTTATTATCGTTAGCTTTCGGAACTTGTATCGTTTCGAAAGCTCTTACAATTCTCTTCATCGAATCATACCGAACCCGTGTCGGGCACTCGAGTATATTCTTTGTACACTCATCGAGTTCATCCCATCTACAACTGCGAATCACCGCTGCTGCAAGGTTGGCTCTGTACTTAAGATCCTCGGGAAAAAGATCTACAGCTTTTTTAAAAGAATCGTAAGCATTATCGTAAAACATGAATTCATAATATACCCTTCCCTCGACATAATAGGTCTCATGCACGTGTGGCTTAACCAACTTTGCCAATCTGATTGCCCAGATCGCTCGCCGGAGTCTCCAATTAGAAAGATAAAAACTCCCGCTGGTACCTCTGGTTCTATGATCCCTTGCAATGGAAATAGCATAGTTATGTAAAGCATTGATCAGGCTGTTTTCCCATATGCTGTCTTTCTGTCCTATTTTGCAATCATAGAAGGACTTGTAAATCACTTTTCTGCTTGTTTCCATATACTTAGATTCGGCATCAAACCCCCCTATGTATAATTCGATAAGGCCCAAAAGGTTATAAGCGGTTGTAAATGATGGTTTCAGCTTGATAGCACCTTTACAGTAATCACGGGCCAGAAGACATTTCCGAAAATCTTTCTCTAATATTGCAGATTTTCTCTCTATATCAGAGTTAAAATCTTTTTCTTTATATTTTCTTATCTCAGTTTGCAAAGACCAGAACCTTTCATTATTACCCTTACCTTGGTTATCGCCCTTACCTTGGTTATCGCTCTTACTTTGGTTATCGCTCTTACTTTGGTTATCGCTCTTACTTTGGTTATCGCTCTTACTTTGGTTATCGCTCTTACTTTGGTTATCGCTCTTACTTTGGTTATCGCTCTTACTTTGGTTATCGCTCTTACTTTGGTTATCGCTCTTACTTTGGTTATCGCTCTTACTTTGGTTATCGCTCTTACTTTGGTTGTCACTCTTACTTTGGTTGTCACTCTTACTTTGGTTGTCACTCTTACTTTGGTTGTCACTCTTACTTTGGTTGTCACTCTTACTTTGGTTGTCACTCTTATTTTGGTTGTCACTCTTATTTTGGTTGTCACTT
>LDWW01000085.1 GCA_001045525.1 Chitinispirillum alkaliphilum
ATGAAACTTCTGAAATTGAAAAATAAAAGATTCACTTTATGAGTGGAATACGTGTTTTACCGAATGCTTACGAAACAACCTTTATGTAGCCTTATCATACTTACCCCCTAAAAGATTTATCTAATCTAATCCCTTTAGCGATCCGATCTATATCTTGAAAAATATTTGAATCTCAATTTCTGTTGGCATACAAGGGGACCTGATGATATCCGGTTTGTCTGTCATTCGGAGCCTAACATCTAATCTATACATTACGCCACTATTGTCAATTAATCATTTCAAATATTCCAACGAAGAATCATCAATGAATTTCCTTCCAGCACCTTCGTGAGGAAATTGATTAATTTGGTTCTGCGGTTCACCTTTTTTTTGGGTGTCTCCATCCTGATCCATGTCCAATCTCATGAGCAATGTCAAAAAGCTTCCGGTGCTGATTCGCTTTAAATCGACATTACCAAGATAGTTCTAACCTTATCACATAGTCAATCATTTTGAAATCTCTATGTAATTCATAAAACAGAAACAAGAGTATGGGCGCCTTCCTCCGAGGACTCCGGGCCTGCCCTCCTGCGGTCTCGTCGTGCCTCCTCGGTGCCGCTATTATAGGGTTGGCCGCGGACAGTTCGACCGGACTCACTGTAAACTCATTCCACCCTGTTATTGACGCATTTGCGCGCAACCCTCCGTCCTGCCTGGAGCTCTCATGTGAAACTTTTATTATTAAATGAATCACCTCTTTACGTTTGTGTCAATTACAAAACACTTGTAACTGTTCTTGGGAACAGGGGCTTAAGATGCCAATAGTATTTTCCGTCAATACATTCCAAAATGAATTGACCTGTCAAAAATAACCGCGACTGATATGATCTTTATTATGGACAAGCTCAACTCTCGACCAGAAAAAAATTTGAGTTACAGGACTCCTAAAGAGGTGTTTTTTGGGTGGAATAGATTTTTCTTCTCTCCCCGGGGGAGAGGAAACCGATTATAAAAGGCAAATAATAAGTGCACTGTTGCACTTACAAATTGAATCCAAGATCTGTCATTTCCTTTGTTCCATTAAAAAATTAAACACTAACACATTATCCTCTATAAATAATTCTAACTGCTGCAGTTTTTCATCATATGGATACATTGCGGCTTTTAACGCTGACCCATTTAAAATGACTCCTAATTCTGATGCAATATTTGCAGTGCTTGTACTTTTTGATTCAATCCAAGTATAATTGCTTTGAAGTCTTTCAATTTCCTCTTTTGTTACATAGATAACGCCTCTATATCTTTGAATAGTTACTATAGGCGATGGAAATCGTTTTCCTGTTTTTTCCTCATAAATCCATAGACATTCGTTGAAATTAATCAATTCTGAATATTGTTCCGATATTGGATCACAATCATTTCTTTTCTGTAATGATATCTCTGTCTCCTGCTTACACCTAATACATTGAACAAATAAACAAATTATCACTGTAATCAATAAAAAACACTGCTTATCTCGCATTCGAACCTCTATTTACATTAGTTTCACCTTATTTCATTTTTTTGCAAAATTACGGCCCTGTTGAGCTGCTCTCCTGTTGTAAATGAATGTACCCACCCCAACACTTCAAATCTTCCATTTACATCATCAGGAGCTCCAGTCGCAAGGTCATGCCAACCCGGTAGCTTCATCCCGCTCTTTCCCTTATGTATCAGTACTCCTTGAGCTTTACTCCCCCCTCACTCTATCCGGTAACAAAGGAAGTCCCACCATACGGGAAATGCTCCTCATAAGAGATCTGGTTTCCGGTGTTGTCAGACTCAAGACTCGCGCTCCCGAGTTGGTTCCCATACTGGTATCGTTTCTTATTGTTTCCAAGCTCCGATTCATCCTCGATCTCTCGCTTCAGATCATCCTGTGTCCAGTGGTTATCAATAGCAATCCGTGAGGTATCATCCATTACAAGGTGATCATACCGCTGCAATTTCAAAGAGTCTTACGGTGCTGATTCGCTTTAAATCGACATTACCAAGATAGTTCTAACCTTATCACATAGTCAACCAATATGAAATCTCTATGTAAATCACAAAAACAGAAATAAGAATATGGACGCCTCCCTTTGAGGACTCCGGGCCGACTCAAATGGAACCCACGTTAATAGCCCTGATGGGGCATAACATGCGTCACATTAGTATACAATCGAATCGTGAATATCAGGAACACGAACTGAAATATTAGAAACAAGGCCGTAAAAGTAAGAAACAAGGCCGTAAAAGTAAGAAACAAGGCCGTAAAAGTAAGAAACAAGGCCGTAAAAGTAAGGAACAAGGCCGTAAAAGTAAGGAACAAGGCCGTAAAAGTAAGGAACAAGGCCGTAAAAGTAAGGAACAAGGCCGTAAAAGTAAGGAACAAGGCCGTAAAAGTAAGGAACAAGGCCGTAAAAGTAAGGAACAAGGCCGTAAAAGTAAGGAACAAGGCCGTAAAAGTAAGGAACAAGGCCGTAAAAGTAAGGAACAAGGCCGTAAAAGTAAGGAACAAGGCCATAAAAGTAAGGAACAAGGCCATAAAAGTAAGGAACAAGGCCATAAAAGTTAGGAACAAAGCCATAAAAGTTAGGAACAAAGCCATAAAAGTTAGGAACAAAGCCATAAAAGTTAGGAACAAAGCCATAAAAGTTAGGAACAAGGCCATAAAAGTTAGGAACAAGGCCGGATTTTGCTGTCAAAGC
>LDWW01000086.1 GCA_001045525.1 Chitinispirillum alkaliphilum
TAAGCTCCCTTTGCAAGAGAAACAGTTCAGAACTCAAAGAATAGAGAGATCTTGCAAAACATCTCCAGCACAGTTAAAGAAACCGCTACAGGACCTAACCAAGTCCGCATCTTTACGTGAAGAGTTCATAAAAGCACTAAAAGTAAATGATAAATCCGATCGTACTATCAAGTCTTATTGCGATGCTGTAAAGATGTTCCAGACTTTTATTCATAAACACCCCCTTCATGTAACGGAGAATGATATCAGGGCATTTTTTTATCTGATTAAAGAAAAGAATTATGCTCCACGCTCCTTTAACTCAATCTACTACGGTTTACGTGCTTTTTACGAGATATTCCTTCCGGATGTCCCCCTTATGGCTTCCTTTCGCAGACACAAGACAAACAAACATCTCGTCGAGGTTCTTACCCGTCACGAAGTTATTCTTCTATTACGCCACACAGATAATCTCAAACATAAAGCGATTATAGAGACTCTTTACAGTTCCGGCGTTAGGGTTAGTGAGTGTGTAGGCTTGAAGTTTTCTGATTTGGACAGAAAGGAGATGCTTATTCATGTCTCAAACGCCAAAGGTGGAAAGGATCGTTACACCATTCTTTCACCACGATGTCTGTTAACACTGGAACAGTACTACCGGGCATTCACACCCAAACAGTGGCTTTTTGAAGGACATGGTGAAAAGCAGCTCTCATCCCACATGGCAGAGATTGCCGTTAGCAATGCTGCGAAACGTGCCGGTATTAAAAAGACCATTACTCCTCATGTGCTCAGACATACCTTTGCCACACATTTTCTTGAAAGCGACGGAAGACTACCGGTTCTTCAACAGATGCTGGGACATGAGCATATCCGCACCACCGCCCGCTACATACATGTGTGTAACGATCTTATCCGTACTGTAAAGAGCCCTCTTGACTTACTCAGCCATAACTCCGAAACAAAGGGAGGTAGACAATGAGTGAATCACCCATAGCAGAAATTTTCCGTCACCATTTCGACAGCTTTGTACAGAGAAACGGCGCACTTACATCTGATCACTACAAGGTAGCTCATGCAATCAGAGAGTGCAAAACCGAAAATATGGGATCTCATGTATACAGTTGTCCCGAATGCAATCATGAGCTGACTATCTATAATTCCTGCAGAAACAGGCACTGTCCTCAATGTCAGGCTTACGCTTCAGCACAATGGGTAGAGCAGCGTATAGAAGAGTTATTACCGGTGCAATATTTCCATGTTGTTTTTACCATACCTGAACAGCTCAATCCATTTGCATTAAGAAACAAGAAGGTGTTCTATTCGTTGATGTTTCGTGCGGTATCTGAAACGATCAAAGAGCTTGGCGAAAACCGGAAGTTTTTAGGTGGAACAACAGGCTTCATTGCAATTCTCCATACCTGGGGCTCAAACTTACTGGACCATCCTCATATTCATTGTATTGTTCCCGGAGGGGCATTGTCAAAAGACCATTCCAGGTGGATAGATTCGCATACCGATTATCTATTTCCGGCTCCTGTCATGCGTACACTTTTCAGGGGTAAACTTATGGCGTATTTCAAAGATGCCGTTGCAAAGAAGAGTATTGTATTACATGGAACGCTGCAGCAATATGAAGAGCACAGGCTTATGCAGAATCTTATCAATACGCTATACAACACAGAGTGGGTGGTGTATGCAAAACCATCTTTTGCCAATGCGGAGGCTGTCATAAAGTACCTTGGTTCATACACCCATCGCATTGCAATTTCGGACAGAAGAATAAAGGAGGTAAATCAATCGACAGGTTCTGTTACATTCACATATAAAGATTATAAGCGAGAGATGCGTTTGAAGATGACCATAAGTTGTGAGGAGTTTATCAGAAGATTCATGCTTCATGTGGTTCCGGCAGGGTTTATGCGGATCAGGCATTTTGGGTTTCTGAGCAATCGTCTGCAGAAGACGCTTTTGGCTGTTTGTAAAAAGTTGCTTCTTGATTCAGAAGAGAAATCAGAATCGGATACAAAGGTGTCTCCCGTTCACTGGTATGATATCATTAAGCGTATTACCGGCAAAGATCCGCTTGTCTGCCAGGAATGCAAAAAAGGGGAGAATGGTACTTATCGCAATGACAGGCCGGAGGAAAAAGTTGATCTTGATTCAGGAGGGAATACCCTAAAGCTCAGGATGTAAGACGGAGCATTTCGGGAGTACTTGTATAGAAAAGTACCGATTTTTAGTATTTTAAAGAGCAGCTTTTTAGGAGCCTCAAGTTTTCTATTTCTTAGAACTGTATAAAATGTGTTTGTTTTGATAAGATGAGGAGATTTTTTTGGACAATCACTTTCTGAACAGATATCCCACCCTCCAATTTGCCGATACTATATTACCCATATGCCTCTTTTGGCAAGTAACAGGCAGGATTCAATTTCCTATATAATATGTAAGGTAATGTGCAGTCGCCCGGCTTCGTTCAACGGAATTACATCCGCAATTGAGAGGCTGAGTTCAAGATGTGGGTTTAGGGGAATTGCGGATATAATCCTTAGCGTT
>LDWW01000087.1 GCA_001045525.1 Chitinispirillum alkaliphilum
ATTCATTTATTCAAATGGGGTCGTTGTTGAAAGAGGCCAGGTGGTTGACTGGTACATGGTTTCGGGTGAAGATGTGGATTTAAACAGTGAAATAGCGATCGGGGATAGTAAAGAAAGAGTTTTAGAAGTACTTGGAAAACCACGGCAAATGGAGGAAAACCGATGTTTATACCGGTGAATGTTTAGAATAGGAAGTATATCTAAAATAATCCGAAATAGTTCCTGGTAGGGATGTTAAGTTGGGGTGTTTTAAATGTAAATTTTCAAGTCCTCCTCCTCACCCTAACATGACAAATCGTACCCCTTTAAACCCTTTTCACCTACCAATAAAAAACGTATTGTTTAGACCACAGGCCCGACAGGAATTCGGATTTCCGCACTCGCAGCACACCGTTCAAGGTTTTTGATGAGGATGCGAGTTAGATGTTGGCTGGTTGCCGGGGAACAAAAAGTAAGATTGGATAAAACAGATCTCAATTGCTCAGGTTCAAATCCGATATGCCATACCGGCGAATTCACATCTGTTTTTGCCAGAAACCAAACTGATGAGTTATGCAAACTGCTCATTTATGAGGGGATTCAGAAAATTCAATTTAATTGTCATTACATTATCAAAAATTTGGAGCGGGTGCAAGAATGTCCCGCTCATCATCACCATATTCATTTCGATGGCTCTCAATCCCAGTCACATCTACCAATGGGTAACAATCGGAGAACTACATGTGCAGACTGCAATTTTGGAGGATAGCTGCGATTATAGAATACACAAAGTAAGATATAATAGCGAATGGGATGATTATGACGAAGAAGAAAACTATATAAATAAAGGAAATGGAGTAGTGAGGTTGTTTGATAGTAGTAACCAAAGAATTGCATTAACAAAAGCAGAATGGGAAGAAAAAAAAGTTTTTGCTTTAAGCGAAGTAAAAAAGGAGCCAGAAAATGATGAGGATATTAAGGTGGAAGAGGGTAAAAACTAGTTTTATTCTATTCTCTGTTATATTTCGGGTGCATGCTGATCTGGTTCCAGATATTGGCGCAATAGTGGATACTGTATTCAGTGGTGGTTTATTGATTGGTAATCATGATCAGATAGATATGCTGCACTGGGATCAGTTTTTGGATAAGTCTCATGTCAGTGGCTCAAATTTGATATGCAATGAATTTGCAAGACCTAACCCTGGTTGTACCATGGATACACTTGTCCTATACAGATATAAAAATGGAGTTTTCAAAGAGCGTGGAATTTATGAATCACAATACATTTTGTATAAAGATTTCCCCAAAACTCCGGCAGGCCTGAAACCGGGAATGAGTAAAGAGGAAGTTGTTGAAATATTAGGTAAACCACGAGTTGAGAGAGATAGACAGTTTCAATACATGACCTTTAACACATCTCTTCTCAGGTTCGATGGGCATAATGGTAGTTTAGTAGAAGCCAGAAGACAAATGCCTGCTTTCCTTTCTGAGGGTATGGGTATGAAAGAAGTTATAGAAAAACTTGAAGATGCAGGTTTTCAAGAGTATCATAATCCTGGGTACAGGATAGACGGAGATGGAATAGATATTTCAGGTACACACAATATCATATTGTATTTTAATGACAATGGGTTACACATTGTTTTTTATAAAACCAAATTCGAGTGCCCAGAGTAACATTATAAACACATTCCAATATTCAATCCCTTCTCCAGTGCATTACGGAAAAGAGAGATGCTTTTTTTATGGTGTATCTTTAAATATAAACGGTGGTGCTACAGTCCTCCACGCCAGTCACAGGGATGGGGCCGGAGCAGATCTCACCGGAGATTCTTCCTGTATAAATCGTTTTTGTGATATTTGCGAGACTTATCTAAAAGCCACTGACTGTTCTGATTTTAGAAGAAGGTAGGGAATAATATTGTATGGATAATCTAAAAAAAAACAGCTTAAATCTAATTGTTTTAATGTTATTGCTGAGTACATTCTCCTGTGTAACCCAGGAGAATAATTCAAAAAAGGAAGAAAATATGACTATAGAAGAGATCATTATGAGGGCCATAACATTTGAAGATGAAAAATATTTTCAGATAACAGAAGATAACATTCATGAATTAGAAGTAACTGAGAAGTTGTTTGAGCACCGATTTCAGGGAATACTTATTAGCGCCCCAAAAAAAATCGACCTTGCAAAAAATGAAAGTATCCCCTTGATCGGTACAAATTCTTTCGACGGTCTCATAGCTTGGTATACTGTCGGTAATGCCGGTGCGCTTGTTATAATATCAAAGACAACGGGTAAGATAATCGCAACAAAACCAAGAATCATTCCCAAAGGGAGAATGATATTCAGTAAACCTGTGGAAAAAGGTGAGCCACCCGAATATGTAAAAAATCAGTTTGGAGCGGGAGCCTCAATTTCCGACATACGAGAAGTTGTAGCTGAGAATACAGGTGTACACTTAGGACCTGATAATTATG
>LDWW01000088.1 GCA_001045525.1 Chitinispirillum alkaliphilum
GCCAATTTCGGTGCAGTGAGGGGGCGGTTTACCTGCAGTGGGTGCAAATTCTCGCGCAGTGTCAAGAAAAACCGGTGCAGTGGGTACCAATTTCGGTGCAGTGACAAAGAAATTGGCGCACTGGGTACAACTTTTTTTTCAATTTCAGGTAGTGCGGAAGTATAGCAGCTGAAGTGGCGTGACTCAATCCCAGACATACCGTTCGTCATATTCAATTTTTATACAATTCATAAATTACCGGTGTTGATCCTGAAAAGAAGCTTTTCTATTATGCTCATGGTGATACTGTATATATAATCGCCAGAGAAAATTTATTAAAGATATCCCAATCCAGAGTTAATGCCGGTATTCAGTGTATACAAATATCTGCAACTTTCAATCTGACTTTTTGTTCCCCAGCAACCCGCCAACATCCAACTCGCGTGGTCATCATCAAAAACCTTGAAGGTGAGCTACGAGAAAGCAGTACTCAAGAGGCAGAGATTCTTATTTTTACATGCCGTACTCTTAACAAAACTAACTGTCATGGTCCGGTGAGTAGGAGAAACCTATTTTTACATTTAAAACACACCAACGTAACAACCCTACCAGGAACAATTCCAGATATAGAATATATGAATACTTCCTATTCCAAACATTCACCAGTATATACATAAACCGAAATCAAAGCCAGTCTATCATCAACGAAACGTAAATCTGCAATTGTTTCCTCGAAAAAAGTGCCTTCAGCTATACAGGCATATAACCATCGGTTTTCCGCCATTTGCTTTGGTTTTCCAAGTACTTCTAAAACTCTTTCTTTACTATCCCCGATCGCTATTTCACTGTTTAAATCTACATCTTCACCCGAAACCAGATACCAGTCAACCGTCTGGCCTCTTTCAACGACGACCCCATTTGAATATATTTTCACAGTAAAGGTGTCTACCCAACAAACATCTCTGAGTGTAACCATTTCTTCACACTCTGTATATTTCCCGGATGTTATGTGCGAAACATCAAAAAAATCGGATAGATAAAGTTCTTTGTCCTGAGGTCCACGGTACAACAGTTCACCTGAACGAAACCCCCCCCCTCCTATGGATATAAATGGCCCCACCGAAAACCTCTTCAATACAACTTCTTCATAATTGCTGCAGTCAACTAATTCTCCCTGAGCTTTTACTATTGAAACAAACACCATCGCTACGATTAAAACTAAATGCATGCTACCCCTCCTCTTTAGTCTGTACTATTTTTCTGCAACTCATCCCACTCGGCTTTTGTCAAAGCGTTCAGCTCACCTGTACCCTGCCGGAACAGTCTAACAGCCCCAATACCTCGAGATCTTTCATCTCTATATTTATACATATTATCATACTCCACCCATTCCTCTTTATGATAAACCCTATAAATCTCATCCGGACACTTACCCTCGCCCCAAATATTACAACCACCGCAAGAAGTAAAACGGAGTTGACGCATCGGTCCACGCGTCAAACCAGGCCCATCACAATGAATATGGTGGTGATGGCTTACCATCTCCTGAACTCTTTCTCGTCTCTTTATTATATAATGGCAGTTAAAAATTATTCTCTCCATTCCTCCATTAATGAGCAGTTCACATAACTCGTCTGTCTGATTTCTGTCAAAAACTGATCTGAATGCCAGGGTATTGCATATCGGATTTGAATTTGTTTGATTGAGATCTGTTCCTGTGCCATCCCTGTGGGTTGAGTGGGGTTTCATAGCACCACCGTTAATACCGGAAATGTTTCCTATACCAAATGGTTCTACCCACTTTGGGTTCCATTTTCATCAAGGACTGTACGGGGTGATCCGTCATCATTGGCCAGCCATTTGTCTCCAACCTTTTTCAAAATTTCAATCTGACTTTTTGTTCCCCAGCAACCCGCCAACATCCAACTCGCGTGGTCATCATCAAAAACCTTGAAGGTGAGCTACGAGAAAGCAGTACTCAAGAGGCAGAGATTCTTATTTTTACATGCCGTACTCTTAACAAAACTAACTGTCATGGTCCGGTGAGTAGGAGAAACCTATGTTTACATTTAAAACACACCAACGTAACAACCCTACCAGGAACAATTCCAGATATAGAATATATGAATACTTCCTATTCCAAACATTCACCAGTATATACATAAACCGAAATCAAAGCCAGTCTATCATCAACGAAACGTAAATCTGCAATTGTTTCCTCGAAAAAAGTGCCTTCAGCTATACAGGCATATAACCATTCATTTTCACACATTTGCTTTGGTTTTCCAAGTACTTCTAAAACTCTTTCTTTACTATCCCCGATCGCTATTTCACTGTTTAAATCTACATCTTCACCCGAAACCAGATACCAGTCAACCGTCTGGCCTCTTTCAACGACGACCCCATTTGAATATATTTTC
>LDWW01000089.1 GCA_001045525.1 Chitinispirillum alkaliphilum
ACTAAATCTCAAGTTATTTGACCGGTTTTCTTCTCTCCATAATTTACCTTTCAATTTTCCTGTATTAACGATTCTTTTCAGGGGGGTTGAATGTCACGAAGGAGAGTTAGAATGCGAATGATACGTCAGATCTTGTATTACCGACTGGACAAGGGAATAGGTGCAGAGAAGACAGCTCGTGCACTGAGTGTGTCCAAAGGAACCGTAATAAACACAATGAAACGGTTCCAGCAAAGTGGCTTGCCGTGGCCACTACCAGAAGAGATGAGCGACTCTGTGCTTGAAGCACGGTTGTACCCTGTAAAGCCACGTGTTTCTGCTATACACAATGAACTGCCGGGAATAGATTACCTGGAGAAGGAACTGGCAAGGAAGCATGTTACACTGCAGTGCCTCTACGATGAGTATCGTGCTACCTGTGAAAAGCCTGTAAGCCGTGCAAGCTTTTACCGTTATTTTTGCAGAAACCGCCCAGTATCCCCAAGCATGCCTATTGAGCATAAAGGTGGAGACCTTGTGTATGTGGATTACAGCGGTGACGGGCTGTTTTATACCGACTCCAAAACCTGTAATCGGGTTGATGTTGATCTTTTCTGTTGCTGCTGGGGATTAAGCAGCTTTACCTATGCCGATGCCACAGAAACCCAGAGAAAGCAGGACTTCTGTCAGTCTCATGTGCGTGCATTCAGATATTTTGGCGTGGTACCCAATGGACTGGTGCCGGATAATCTTAAGAGCGCGGTCACTAAGTATCACCCCTTCGATCCACAACTCAACCCCTTATATGAAGAACTTGCCAGACACTACGGGATAGCAGTACTACCAGCCCGCATCAGGAAGCCAAAAGATAAGGCAAAGGCAGAAAGTGCAGTGCTTCATCTGCAAAGGTTTATCCTGGCTCGTTTGCGCAACCGGCAGTTTTTTTCTCTAAAGGAGATCAACGAAGCGATAGCCGAGCTTCTTGAGGAATACAATGATCGCCCGATGAAAGACTATGGCTATCAAACCCGCAGGGAGCGATTTGAGCAGCTTGACAGACCTTTTGCCAGGCAGTTGCCAGCAGACCCGTTCAGAATAACAGATGTGAAATATGATGTTCTGGTCGGAAAAAATTATCATATCCGTTACGACGGTCACTTTTATAGTGTACCTTTTGAGCTGGTGGGGAAAAGGGTGAAAGTCCGCCGCTGTGGTGCTATGGTTGAGATCTTTCACGATGGCCGGCTTTGGACCCGACACCTTTACAGCAGGTACAGTTTCCGGTACACAACCAAAAAAGAGCACATGCCAAAAGAACACCAGTTTGTTAAAGGTCTCTCAGCTGGTTGGATAATTGCACAGGCTGCCAAAGTAGGTAATGAGACGGTAAATGTTGTAGCACAAATAATGCACAAGAATGAACACGTTCAACAGGGATTTAATACTTCACTGGGGATTCTGAGCCTTGCAAAAGCTTACACTCCCGGGCGACTTGAATCAGCCTGTAAAAGATGTTTACATTTTAAAACTGTCACCTACCGTGCAATCAAGTCTGTACTGGAAAACAACCTTGATCAGCAGCCACTACCCAACTCTGCAACTGCAGGGAAAACCAGTGCTCAGGTCATTACACATGAGAACCTTCGCCGTAATTTCAACTAAACCAAACAAAGGAGAAAACACCATGAATATGGATACAGTATATCAACAGCTTAATGAGATGCGCCTTTCACGCATGGCCCAACAACTGCGGGACAAACTGTCAAACAGCGATTACAGGGAATTGTCCCATGAGGAGTTTATTGCATTTCTTGTGGAAGATGAGTACCTCTCCCGCAGGCAGCGGCGCCTTGCCAGAATGGTTTCAAGAGCAGGGTTTAAACCTGAGCAACCTGCAATAGAAGACATCATTTATTCTGGTACACGAGGCTTTTCCAAAAAGGATGCACTGCAGTTCAGCACCCCAAAATGGATAACAGAATCCCGCAACATCATCTTTACCGGACCAACCGGATGCGGTAAAAGCTTCATATCACAAGCTATTGCCTTACAGGCATGCCGTATGGGCTTTACATCAAAATACCTTCGTTATACACTTCTGTTTGAAGAGATCAATGCAGCACGCGGAACCGGACAATATCTAAAGTTTCTTAAGACAATGGCAACGACAAAGGTTTTGATACTGGATGACTTCCTTATGCAGGAAACTTCTGTGCAGGACCTTTCACCGCTTATGGATATCATTGAAGAAAAGCAGCAAACCGGATCAATTA
>LDWW01000090.1 GCA_001045525.1 Chitinispirillum alkaliphilum
TTTAATCTAAAGTAAAAGAGATTGAGAGAGAGGATAAGAATGATTTGGGCGCATGCCGAGGACAGTTCGGCCAGGCTCACTGTAAACTTACCGGTTCTCCTTGGCTCTCCCGCAGAATGCGGGATCGGTGCCTCGTTTGTAGGGCTTCGCGAAGACGCTCCGCCCTTTGAGGGCACTGGCCGCTTAAGAAAGTGCCACATAGCCGTCCCCCCTTGCGCGGTTTACCGTGGAGATATTTGTATTACCGTTTAAGAGGCCCCTAAATCCCCTGAAGGGGACTTTGGGACCTTGATTCCGGTTTTTCTCTCACTTTCCGCTCACACTGCCTGTCCTGAGCTCCCGCTCACACTGCCTGTCCTGAGCTCCCAGTCGAAGGGAGCATCCCGATTTCCGAATCGGGATAGTCGAAGTGTTCTTAAAAATTATAATCTAAAGTAAAAGGGATTGAGAGAGAGGATAAGGATGATTCGGGCGGCTGCCGAAGACAGTTCGGCCAGGCTCACTGTAAACTTACCGGTTCTCCTACAGGCTTCCCGATTGAAATCGGGATTCCTCCTCGGTGCCTCGTTTATAGGGCTTCGCGAAGACGCTCCGCCCTTTGAGGGCACTGGCCGCTTAAGAAAGTGCCACATAGCCGTCCCCCCTTGCGCGGTTTAGCAATATAGGTATTTGCTTTGTTATGACATTCTCTCACTTTCCGCTCGCACTGCCTGTCCTGAGTTCCCGCTCACACTGAGCATCCCGATTTCCGAATCGGGATAGTCGAAGTGTTCTTAAAAATTATAATCTAAAGTAAAAGGGATTGAGAGAGAGATAAGGATGATTCGGGCGGCTGCCGCGGACAGTTCGGCCAGGCTCACTGTAAACTTACCGGTTCTCCTTATCTATTATCAACTACCCTGGCAACAAAAAAATCCTATCATCCTTAAATCCTAAAAATCCCAATTCAGACAATGGAGAGGCGGTGTGATGAGAGAAAATCCCGGTGTGTGGTCCGCCGATCCGGGAGTTGAAGCCAGCTGAATGCTTTCCCTACCTGTAAAACCCCCAAAAAACACTCCCACCCGACACGATGTCACAAATAACCGACACGATGTCACAAATAACCGACACGATGTCACAAATAACCGACACGATGTCACAAATAACCGACACGATGTCACAAATAACCGACACGATGTCACAAATAACCGACATGATGTCACAAATAACCGACATGATGTCACAAATAACCGACATGATGTCACAAATACGCGACACGATGTCACAAATACGCGACACAATGTCACAAATACGCGACACAATGTCACAAATAACCGACACGATGTCACAAATAACCGACATGATGTCACAAATAACCGACATGATGTCACAAATAACCGACATGATGTCACAAATACGCGACACGATGTCACAAATACGCGACACAATGTCACAAATACGCGACACAATGTAGCATACTGGTGACACTATGTAGCATACTGGTGACACTATGTAGCATTCTGGTGACATCATGTAGCATTCTGGTGACATCATGTAGCATTCTGGTGACATCATGTAGCATTCTGGTGACATCATGTAGCATTCTGGTGACATCATGTAGCATTCTGGTGACATCATGTAGCATTCTGGTGACATCATGTAGCATTCCGGTGACATCATGTAGCATTCTGGTGACATCATGTAGCATTCTGGTGACATCATGTAGCATTCCGGTGACATCATGTAGCATTCCGGTGACATCATGTAGCATTCCGGTGACATCATGTAGCATTCCGGTGACATCATGTAGCATTCCGGTGACATCATGTAGCATTCCGGTGAACAAAAAAGAATGTCAAAGGAGAGAAAAAGCTTTGTTTTCAAAAATGGAATAGGTAAATTTATAATGTGGGAGAGCTGAACCTGGTCATCGACCGTTTAAATCACCAAAAAATTAACAAAGAGAAAAGGTGAAAGATGAAAAAGAAGTTAACCAATACGCTGAAAACATATCGGTTTATGAATGATGAAATGTCACAGGAGGAACTTGGAAGGGCTGTTGGTCTTTCCCGAAGCTCGATATTGATGCTTGAAAATGGAAAACGTTTGCCAACGCTTATTCAGGCTTACAGATTATCAAAACAGCTCAATACCACTATAGAAGAGCTGTTTTTCGGTAAAGAAAGTTTTTCCTCCAGCTGACAACAGATATCACTTCTCAAAACTTAGCTGGATAAACCCTATCCGCCCC
>LDWW01000091.1 GCA_001045525.1 Chitinispirillum alkaliphilum
GTGCGCAATTTTGCCGCAAGAATTTATAGTAGTTTGCGCCCGGAAAGAAGAGCGGGGGCGGAATAAGAATACAAGCATGGATTATTGCTTTGTAATAACAGTGGTTACAGAGTCAATGAAATATTAGTTGTAAAATGTATATGTCGACCAAAAGCATAGTGAGGTCTTATGGATAATTATACTTTAGTAATACTAGTTATAATAGTTGCCAGTGGAATAACTTTAGGGAAACGGCATTCTTCAAACACTAAATTGATGATTTTTTATTATACCGCAAGTTTATTCTATTTGTTTTTGTTAATATTTAGATTTATCCATTCTGAATTATCTTTCTTCATATTGGAGCTATTTTTATTTCTTATATTTGCCCTTCCTATCGCATTAAAAATGAGAAGGCATAATTTCCTGATAGGATGCCAGTTATTTTTTGTAGTAATTTGGGTGCTCTCTAATTACTTGTTGATATTAAGCATTTGATGAACAAACAACAGGTAAACTTAGAGGGTACAATGTTAGGTATTCTAATTCCAAACCAGTAGCAATTGAATAACAGAAAACAAGAGCCCCCGCAGAGTAAGAATAGGAGGGCGCAAACTAAGAGATTTAAATATGGTAGCTTGCGGCAAAACAACGCACAACATCAACAGGTTTTTTCTGCATTCAGGATGCAGAAAAAACCTGTTGAACGAAGCGCTCATCAAAGCAACTTCTGCTATATTATTTATAGGAATAAGTATTCAGGGCTTAACTTCAGATTCGGGACATTCTGTTTTGAGACAGACACCAATCCCTTAAAGATACATACTGTATGACGATTCTTATTTGACATTACTCCCCCACAGAGTTTAAAAACTCCTTTTTTGACATAGCAAACCTACAGGCATCCACAAATGCTCATTTGACATCGGCAATGACACACTCCTTTACCGCACATTCATCTACTATGTTACCATTGCATATCCCTCCTGCCTGGAGGCATGATCAATACCTATCCGGTTTTTGATTCTGTAGCTTTCTCCTTCCATTATGATCACATCGGCTGATGAAGAAACCTGTCGAGCGATTCAGAAAAGAAATCAGTTTTACATCTGTTCCTGATCATTGGTAAATTTTGTTGAATCCAATTTAGACCCCAACGGAAAACAGGATGTGCTTATATGGATGCAAATGTTACCAAAAGAGGGTTGTTTAAAGCAAAAAAGTTAGGAACATCACCATAAATGTTAGGAACAACCACAGAATCGGTAGAAACATGGCCAAAATAGCAAGGAACAGCTATCAATCTCTCTGGAACAATAACAAAAATCATAGAAACATGGTCAAAAACGGTTGAAACAGGCCTAAAAATGTTCGGAACAGGTGCTTTGGCAGCAAAATCAGGCCTTGTTCCTAACTTTTCAGGCCTTGTTCCTAACTTTTCAGGCCTTGTTCCTAACTTTTCAGGCCTTGTTCCTAACTTTTCAGGCCTTGTTCCTAACTTTTCAGGCCTTGTTCCTAACTTTTAAGGCCATGTTTCTAACTTTTTTCAGGCCATGTTTCTAACATTTCAGTTCGGAGTCCTCGGAGGGAGGCGCCCATATTCTTGTTTCTGTTTTTATGATTTACATAGAGGTTTCATGCTATGTGATAAGGTTTGCACTTACAAATTGAATCCAAGTCTTCCAAATATCACAACCTTATTAAATGTATATTGTATCTTTACAGCGGGTGTGTATGTGAAAAGAAATCAATTTTTACTTTTAGGAGTTTGTCTTTATCTTTCAGCAAATAAAAGGAGCCAGATTCTGTACCACCTGACTGGAATATGGAATCCCTGAATTTAATAAAACTTAGTGGGGTGATAAATTACGAAATACACTGTCCGATCTCAGTAATTTGACCAGTCAATCTCAAGTTATTTGACCGGTCCGTTCTTCTCTCCGTTTCCATTTTTTTCAAAATAGTTTTTTTGTGGGGTTACCCGGTCAAATTACTTGAGATTTCACAGCTTTTCCACGCATAGACTGGTCTCCTTTCATGTTGAATTTGTATGCAGTGCTTACTAACCTGTCACATATTGCATCTGCTATTGTGGGATCCGGCATCCTGTGGTGCCATTTTTGTACTGGGTACTGGGTCGTTATGT
>LDWW01000092.1 GCA_001045525.1 Chitinispirillum alkaliphilum
TTCAGTGACATCATGTAGCATTCTGGTGACATCATGTAGCATTCTGGTGACATCATGTAGCATTCTGGTGACATCATGTAGCATTCTGGTGACATCATGTAGCATTCTGGTGACATCATGTAGCATTCTGGTGACATCATGTAGCATTCTGGTGACATCATGTAGCATTCTGGTGACATCATGTAGCATTCTGGTGACATCATGTAGCATTCTGGTGACATCATGTAGCATTCTGGTGACATCATGTAGCATTCCGGTGACATCATGTAGCATTCTGGTGACATCATGTAGCATTCTGGTGACATCATGTAGCATTCTGGTGACATCATGTAGCATACTGGTGAACAAAAAAGAATGTCAAAGGAGAGAAAAAGCTTTGTTTTCAAAAATGGAATAGGTAAATTTATAATGTAGGAGAGCTGAACCTGGTCATCGACCGTTTAAAATCACCAAAAAATTAACAAAGAGAAAAGGTGAAAGATGAAAAAGAAGTTAACCAATACGCTGAAAATATATCGGTTTATGAATGATGAAATGTCACAGGAGGAACTTGGAAGGGCTGTTGGTCTTTCCCGAAGCTCGATATCGATGCTTGAAAATGGAAAACGTTTGCCAACGCTTATTCAGGCTTACAGATTATCAAAACAGCTCAATACCACTATAGAAGAGCTGTTTTTCGGTAAAGAAAGACCTTCCTCCAGCTGACAATAGATATCACTTCTCAAAACTTAGCTGGATAACCCCTATCCGCCCCGCCTTACATATTGATATAAAATGCCACTTGTATATTGCTCTTTAGCAACCGATAATGTAATTTCAAAAAAGTTGACATCCCGTCATACTTCCCGAGTTACTGCAGGATTACAAATGTTAAACAATTCAGTAGGCATTTGTAAGCTTGTTGAAGGCAGCTATCACGCCACCATTTAAAGGAGTTTTACCATCATTGATTTAAAGCGGCAGCCCTCAGAATGTTTTACAGAGGTCTTTTCTATATCGATTATCTTCAGAACTTAAGAAGAGGGCAGCGCAGGCAGAATGTTGTCGAGGATAGCGTGTAAGCTCTTTGATTTAATAGAAAAAAGCAGGTGTGGGTTAAGAACCGTTACGGGCAGAAGGGAGATGGTGAGTTTCTCTTCTGCCCGTTTCAGATTTGTTCTTCTTTTGTGTTTTTTACTCGCACTGCCTGTCCTGAGCTCCCAGTCGAAGGGAGCAACCTGATTTTGTGAATCGGAATAGTCGAAGTGTTCTTAAAAATTCAATTGAAAGTAAAAGAGATTGAGAGAGAATAAGAATGTTTTGGGCGGCTGCCGAAGACAGTTCGGCCAGGCTCACTGTAAACTTACCGGTCCTCCTTTCGGCTCGTCGTTCCTCCTCGGTGCCTCGTTTGTAGGGCTTCGCGAAGACGCTCCGCCCTTTGAGGGCACTGGCACTTGAGAAAGTGCCACATAGCCGTCCTCCCTTGCGCGGTTTACCGTGGAGATATTTGTATTACCGTTTAAGAGGCCCCTAAATCCCCTGAAGGGGACTTTGGGACCTTGGTTCCGGTTTTTCTCTCACTTTCCGTTCGCACTGCCTGTCCTGAGCTCCCAGTCGAAGGGAGCATCCCGATTTTGTGAATCGGGATAGTCGAAGTGTTCTTAAAAATTATAATTAAAAATAAAAGAGATTGGGAGAGAGAATAAGAATGATTTGGGCGGTTGCCGGGGCCAGCACCGGTCCTCCTTTCGGCTCGTCGTACCTCCTCGGTCCCTCGTTTATAGCGCTCCGAGGACTACGCTTTTTTGGAGGGGACTGGACGATAGGAATTGTCCACCTGCAGTCCTCCCTGCCGCGGTTTACCCCGGCGGTATTTGTATTAATCAGCTCAGATATGTTTTATACTACACTCTTCACACAAGCTATTGTTTTACACATGAATTTTCAATCTAAAGGGCTACAATATCGCTAACCAAAGCGTGCCCCCGTGCTACTTCGGCTGCGCTCAGTATAAATTCCCGACCGCATTGAATGGGTAGCGGAAGATCCCGCTGAGGTCATCCGAAGAGGGAGCTGCAGCGAGGGAAAGGCTTTTCCCATCCAGATAATTCTTAATTTATTTCTGTTTTGT
>LDWW01000093.1 GCA_001045525.1 Chitinispirillum alkaliphilum
TTATAAGGCCAGCGCCAGAATTTGCAGTGCCAGCGCCGAATTTTGTACATCCAGCACCCAGACCAACCAGTGCAAGCGCATATAATTGTAAGGCCAGCGCCAAAATATGCAGTGCCAGCGCCGAATCTTGTACATCCAGCGCCCAGACCGAGCAGTGCAAGTGTATATAATTGTAAGGCCCGCGCCAAAATATGCAGTGCCAGCGCCGAATTTTGTACATCCAGCGCCCTGACCGACCAGTGCAAGCGCATATATTTGTAAGGCCAGCGCCAAAATATGCAATGCCAGTGCCGAATTTTGTACATCCAGCACCCAGACCAACCAGTGCAAGCGCATATAATTGTAAGGCCAGCGCCAAAATATGCAATGCCAGTGCCGAATTTTGTACATCCAGCGCTCTGACCGACCAGTGCAAGCGCAAATAATTGTAAGGCCAGCGCCAAGATTTGCAGTGCCAGCGTCGAATTTTGTACATCCAGCGCTCTGACCGACCAGTGCAAGCGCAAATAATTGTAAGGCCAGCGCCAGAATTTACAATGCCAGCGCCGAATTTTGTGCATCCAGCGTTCTGGCAAACCCCTTTCGGAGCCAAAATCTATAATTCGTGGGCAGTCCAAACTGGAGCGAAGACAGTAGGATCTGATTGCACCTCAGATTCTTATCTGAACTCTGGCTTTATCATACACAATAAGAACTAATCATTATTCAAAGCTGTTTTTCAGATTTTTGCTGGTTTGCAGATCTGATTGATTTATTTCGTTGTTGTCTGAAGAAATCGCTTGCAAATTTAGATTTTTTTCCAGGATCATCAAAATACACCGCATCAAGCCAGGTGTTAATATTCGCCTGAGCCTGTCGGCAAAGCAGAATTATCTTATTGCGATAGATAATCTCTTCCTGTCTTACATTTCTGAAAGCATCTGCTCTGTTAACAATTCTCTTCAGCTCACCTGCCCACTCTCTTTTTTTGTTAAGAAAGTTTTCATCAATTCTAACTCCGCCTATTACGATACCGGAAATCAGATCTATTCTGGTAAGCATCAGTTTTGCAAGTGATAAAATATCCTGTATACTGTCCATATTCGAATTGCCTTCAGAGATTTCCTTTAAAATACGGTGCATATAGGGTTCTTTTCTGGAAACAATTCTGGCTACAGCAATGAGACGGTTTCGTTCAATTCTTACATTACCCTGCTCCCTTCGCCACTCCTGCACAGCTGAAGAGACATTTTCTCTGTTTACAATAACCAGTGAAATTGCCCTGAAAAGCTCTTTGTGAAGCGCTCTGAAATACTCAAACTGTGACCAGTCGAATCCGCAGCCATCCCAAATATCCTTGTCGGCTTCCATGTGGGCAAGATTTTTACCAAATTCACCGACAAATATTGTTACCGGCATATGTGGTCTGGGAGCTTTACCTTTAATCATAGCTACCTTTTGCCCGATAGTGTCGATAACCTCCTTTTCACTGATTCCCCCCCCCTCTTTCTCCTCCACATTATTCTGTATATCTTTAAACATTTTGTCCTGCGCATCCAGCATAGACATATCCTACCTCCATATGGAATAAGCTTGTAAACTTGAGTATAAGCATTAGCATTTCCTGTCAATAAAAACAGATACAATGTTAAAAGCCGGTACCAATTCCGGTCTGATAATTTTTTCTGACAAAGCAGAGGGACTTGATTTACACTTTCCGGTCGTCGAACCATGTGCCTGGCTATACTACTTTAAAATGTAATCAGGAAAACATCTCTATAACAGGTTGGAACATGTATTCAAAGTCACGAAGCGAATGGCCTGTGATAAGTAAAATATTTTCATGAACAAAAGAAAGTAAACTTTGCTTCGGTTTGGGAGTTACTTTTGGAAAAGAAATGTGCGGAAATAAACGGGTTGAACTGATAATCCCCGCGCAAGTTTCCGTTGCCCAGAATTCCCTTTCCGGAGCGCAGAAGGCGCGAACCTATTATAGCCCGGGGTAAGCCAGTCCGCTGGCGCAGCGCCGGGTGGTGTCGCGTAAATGAATTATAGCTCTGAAAGAGCGGGATATTCCAGTCTATTATTACTCCGGCAATTATATACGCATAAGAGAGTGTTTGAGTTTCA
>LDWW01000094.1 GCA_001045525.1 Chitinispirillum alkaliphilum
TTTTTACAATTAATTTACTATACAACTTTGTGTCCTTTAAATTTGTCAGTCCAATGGAGCATGTTTTACTATATCGCCGCTGGGCATTGAGATTAGATTTAATCCATAATTTGGCCCAGAGCTTTGACCATAGGTTACTAACAGTGTGTCATCAAGATAATAATAATCGGTGCTCCACGGGTCATAACTGTGGTCAGGGGTTTTTATTTCTAAAAGTTCCAGTTCAGGAAATGAGAGTGTTACTATTCTTGTATAGGGTGGCTTATATGATTTCATCGGAAAATGCAGCTTGCCGTCAATGAGAGTTGGAGTTAGCAGAAATGTCATATTTGAAGTTGCCAGAGATGTAAGCGTATCGAGTTTAACGGAAGCGATAGCTTGATTGTTTGTAATATCAAGAATGTTTATGCACACTCCGCTTGGAACTGAATAACTAGATGCTAATAACACAGAATCGATTGTTTTAAGAATGTACCTTTGTATATTATAACTCGGTTCGAAGTAACTAATCTGATTAACTTCGAGGTTAGTTTTGTTAACCGAGATTATGTAGGGGAATTTATCTTTACGTAAATTAGTAACAGCGATATATACATTTTCGTTGTCTTCACTGTATTCGGGGCGTTCAATATCAAATTCGACCGGTATCTCTTTTACTTTTTCATACGTACTGGCATCAAATATCTCTATACTGTTTCTTTTAGGTCCATCATTGACAAAGCTTGCGCATCCCACAAATATGTAGTTTCCAAAAAGCACCGGGTCCATTGGCATGGGATTAGTCTCTATTTCTTTTATAATGTTGAAATTTTGGTCGAGTACAAGTAATCGGGATCCCCATCCGCCTCCAGTTCTTCCCCGATCGGCAAGAATAATCCTGCCATCAGGAGTTTTGGCTCCGTAACCAATATTTCTTCTGTCGAAATTGATCTTCACTTTCTGCTCAAAACTGTTTTGGTCAAATCCATAAAGGTGATCGTAAGTTGTTACAAATAAAAGATTTTGGCTCGTTGCATCCTTCTGTTCGATTTTCATCTTTACACCGGAAGGGTCGATGCAGCTCAGAAGTGCTGTAGCTGCTATGAGCAGAATGCAAAATTTTAAGAGTTTCATGTGTACCTTCATCTCAAGTGTAGCAGAGGAGAGGTGTTCCTCTCCTCCTGTGTTATAGAAATCTTTACTGCGGATCTCCGCCGATCCACTGCACATCCCTGTGGTTTAATATAGCCTGAGGGTATAACTTACTACTTTTTGCCTGAGAAACTACCACGACCGGGTACACCCTCCATCCTCTGCGTCTCCATACAATGCGGCTTCTTGTTCTCCAATAGGTATCGGCTTCAATATTTTTCTTCCTTCTGAACGCCATCCACGGTATTTTTACAATTAATTTACTATACAACTTTGTGTCCTTTAAATTTGTCAGTCCAATGGAGCATGTTTTACTATATCGCCGCTGGGCATTGAGATTAGATTTAATCCACGATTTGGCCCAGAGCTTTGACCATAGGTTACTAACAGTGTGTCATCAAGATAATAATAATCGGTGCTCCACGGGTTATAACTGTGGTCAGGGGTTTTTATTTCTAAAAGTTCCAGTTCAGGAAATGAGAGTGTTACTATTCTTGTATGGGGTGGCTTATTTGATCTCATCGGAAAATGCAGCTTGCCGTCAATGAGAGTTGGAGTTAGCAGAAATGTCATATTTGAAGTTGCCAGAGATGTAAGCGTGTCGAGTTTAACGGAAGCGATAGCTTGATTGTTTGTAAGATCAAGAGTGTTTATACACACTCCCCTTGGAACTGAGTGGGTAAATGCTATCAATACAGAATCGATTGTTTTAAGAAAGTATCTTCGTCTTGTGTAACTCGGTTCGAAGCAACTAATCTGATTAACTTCGAGGTTAGTTTTATTAACCGAGATTATGTAGGGGGATTTGTCTTCACGTAAATTAGTAACAGCGATATATACATTTTCGTTGTCTTCACTGTATTCGGGGCGTTCAATATCAAATTCGACCGGTATCTCTTTTACTTTTTCATACGTACTGGCATCAAATATCTCTATACTGTTTCTTTTAGGTCCATCATTGACAAAGCTTGCG
>LDWW01000095.1 GCA_001045525.1 Chitinispirillum alkaliphilum
CCCGGTAACCCTTAAGCAGTTACTCTTTTCGGAATTTAACCGCAGCTTAGAAAAAGCTGCCGAGGGCATGGCACACCTCAAAGAGATGTTTTTATGTGACCTTTACTGAAAAAGCTGAAGCTGACGGGAGAAAAAGACATTTCTGCAGACATCTGCAAATACATTTTTGCAGCTTTGCCCCGGGGAAATCACCCGTAAACATTTTCATGCTGCTTCCACCCACACAAAATGCACATCACCCACCCCTGCGGGAAAGCTTTAGTTTTCTCTCTGTTTACTTTTACTCCCTAACTTTCAACAAAAAAGGAGGACTCGTCCATGGATGAGAACAGAAGAGAACAGGTGGCCCTGTTCCGTTTCTCTGTAATCGGTTCGCTTATCTCTGGTGAACTATGTCACGGAGAGCTCAAAAAACGTATCCGTGAGCTGTCGGACAGGCGCTATATTATTCCCCACAGCCATAAAACCCGCATCGCCCCGGGGACCATTGAAGACTGGCTCTATGCCTACAGGCAGAAAGGTCTTGAGGGGCTAAAACCAAAACACAGAAGTGACAGCGGTGCGTTGCGTCTGATCGAATCTCAGGCAGGCAAAGCTATAGTCGAGTATCGGAGAGAACACCCCCGAAGGCCTGTGCGGCTTGTCATGGCAGATCTGGTGGAACAGAAGAAAATCCCTCAGATTTTCCCCCTCTCAACGGTCTACCGTTATTTGCGCCACCATGCACCAAAACACGTGCGGCCAGCCACGGGCAAAGAGCAAAAGCGTTTCAGCCACCGCTTTCCAAATGACTGCTGGCAGGGGGATGTCATGCACGGCCCCTACATAAAAGAGCTTGGGGGAAAGGCCCGCAAGACATACCTCATAGCCTTTCTGGATGATGCTACCAGGCTTGTAACGGGAGCAGTGTTCTGCTTTTCAGAAGCAGTAGTAAATGTCAAAGATGTACTTCGCACTGCGGTTCTCACCTACGGCATTCCGTCCAAACTCTTTCTGGACAACGGCAGAAACTTCTGTTCCCGGGATATAGAGATCGCCTGTGCCGCCATGCGGTGTGCACTCATTCACTCAACTGCGTATTATCCGCAAGGGAAGGGCAAGGTTGAACGGTTTTTCAGGACTGTGCGGGACTCCTTTCTAAGTGACGGTTGCGCATTCCGGTCCCTTGAAGACCTCAATGAGCGTTTCAGCTGTTGGCTGCAACAGGATTACAACCGTAAACCACACAGAGGACTTGATGGTGCAACACCTCTTGACACCTATCTGCACAAAGCGGAAAACCGTATTCGCCGTCTGGAGGCACATGTGGATCCAGCGGAGCTGTTCTGCAGAAAAGAAACCAGGCAGGTTGCTCATGATGGTACGTTCAGAATCAACAACATCCTGTATGAAACAGAGGAACATCTTGTCGGCAGAAAAATCCACGTTCTGTATGACAAGGATGATCCCCTGAGAACTGTAAAAGTCTATGACGGAAAGATCTTCGTACATAGCGCAAAGCCCATTGATTTTCTAAGTAACGCAAATGCAAAACGTAACGAACTCAAGGAGACAAAATGATAAAAGCAGCCTTCAGCCTTAAAGACCTTCCCTTTACCAAAGAAATCAGCACAACCGACCTGTTCATGCATCCTCAGTTTAAGGAATTCACCTCCAGACTATCTCTTCTGTGTGAAAACAGGGGAATCGGAATGTTTACCGGTGAAGTAGGGTGCGGAAAGTCAACTGCGGTGCGCACCGTTCTGGAGTCTCTGAGCTCACAAACACACAAAGTGGTGTACCTTTACAGAGGGCTTGAGAATGTAGGGACTTTCTATACCCAGATAGCCGCTGAACTGGGTATTATGCCCAAGTTCCGGAAATCGGATGTGGCAACACAGGTACTGTCCCACATCACCGAGCTCTATAC
>LDWW01000096.1 GCA_001045525.1 Chitinispirillum alkaliphilum
CCACATCTGATAAATGGGCCTGGAAAGACTTGAACTTTCGACCCCTGCCTTATCAGAGCAGTGCTCTAACCAACTGAGCTACAGGCCCTCAGTGCCAGAAACTTCGTGTTGCTTTTATATATAAGTTCTATCAAAGAGCTTTACTTCACTCTTAAAAAGTTTTGATGTGTGATATCGGGTCTCCGGTCAATCAACTGATTCGCCCCAGCATTACCTGTAAGACGGATCTCCATAGAAAGGAGGTGATCCAGCCGCACCTTCCGATACAGCTACCTTGTTACGACTTAGCCCCAATCAACAGCCTTACCTTCGGCGCACTCTTCCCTTGCGGGTTAGAGGAGCGACTTCGGGTACTGCCATCTTTCATGGCTTGACGGGCGGTGTGTACAAGGCCCGGGAACGTATTCACCGCGGCATGCTGATCCGCGATTACTAGCGATTCCAGCTTCATGAAGTCGAATTGCAGACTTCAATCCGAACTGAGACCGGTTTTTAGGGATTAGCTCGACATCGCTGCCTGGCATCCCGTTGTACCGACCATTGTAGCACGTGTCTAGCCCTGGACGTAAGGGCCATGATGATTTGACGTCATCCCCACCTTCCTCCCAGTTAAACTGAGCAGTCCCCTTAGAGTTCCCAGCATTACCTGATGGCAACTAAGGGCGAGGGTTGCGCTCGTTGCGGGACTTAACCCAACATCTCACGACACGAGCTGACGACAACCATGCAGCACCTGTGTAGAGTGTTCCTTGCGGAAAGGTCTCTATCTCTAAAGACTTTCACTCCCATGTCAAGTCCAGGTAAGGTTCTTCGCGTTGCATCGAATTAAAGCACATGCTCCACCGCTTGTGCGGGCCCCCGTCAATTCCTTTGAGTTTCACCCTTGCGGGCGTACTCCCCAGGCGGGACACTTAATGCGTTAGCTTCGTCACTGAAAAGATTGACTCCTCCAGCAACTAGTGTCCATCGTTTACGGCTAGGACTACCAGGGTATCTAATCCTGTTTGCTCCCCTAGCTTTCGAGCATCAGCGTCAGTATTGGGCCAGGTGACCGCCTTCGCTACTGGTGTTCTTCCAGATATCTACGCATTCCACCGCTACACCTGGAATTCCATCACCCTCTCCCATACTCAAGACTTGCAGTATTAAAAGCCGACCACAGGTTAAGCCTATGGATTAAACTTCTAACTTACAAGCCCGCCTACACTCCCTTTACGCCCAGTGATTCCGAACAACGCTCGCTCCCTACGTATTACCGCGGCTGCTGGCACGTAGTTAGCCGGAGCTTCCTCGAATGGTACCGTCATACTCAAGGGATATTAACCCTTAAGCTTTTCTTCCCAAACAACAGAGCTTTACAACCCGAAGGCATTCATCACTCACGCGGCGTTGCTGCGTCAGACTTTCGTCCATTGCGCAAAATTCCCTACTGCTGCCTCCCGTAGGAGTCTGGGCCGTATCTCAGTCCCAATGTGGCCGTTCACCCTCTCAGGCCGACTACCCATCACTGCCTTGGTAGGCCATTACCCCACCAACAAGCTAATGGGCCGCAAGCTCATCCTTAATCGGTAACTTATAAATAGAGGTCACCTTTAATCCTGACATCATGCGGTGTCAGGACCACATCCGGTATTAGCCCCGCGTTAGCAAGGTTATCCCGGTTTTAAGGGCAGATTACTTACGTGTTACTCACCCGTTCGCCACTTTCCATCCCGAGCAAGCCCGGGATTTCACGTACGACTTGCATGTATTAAGCACGCCGCCAGCGTTCGTTCTGAGCCAGGATCAAACTCTCCGTAAAGAGTCTATCTTAGCTTACTTCTTTTTTCTTTTCTCAAAGAATACAATGTTCAGAGAACCCGTTATCACACATCGAAACTTTCAAAGAGCACTTT
>LDWW01000097.1 GCA_001045525.1 Chitinispirillum alkaliphilum
ACCAACAACTGGGAACTTTATATCACTTCCTTCATTCTGTCCGCGGTATTCTTCCCAGATTTTTACAATATAGCGCAGGTTCTGAAAATGAACCATCCGGTCGGGGTAACTCTTATGTTCGAAAAGGACAAAAAGGGGCGTCTCTTTCTGGGGCAGAGACACTTCATAGAGGATATCTGCAAAATGAGCGAAAAGCTCCGTATCGACCCCGTCATTTTTTATGATTTTAAGAGATGAATAAAGGAGCTCAGGGCGGATCATTTCAGGAAGAAACTGACGCATTAAGCCCAGGGCAATTATTTTGCGGTCCAGTGACTCTTTAAAGAAAAGGTCATCGGCATGAGCCAGTTTTTCCGGTGGCATAAAGAGAAGATAATTTACGCACTGAAAGAGGGTGAGTGTGTTTCTTGAGACGCTTGTAAGGTGGGTGTTTCAAACTCCTCTTGACCAGCCGCCTTAAACGAGGCAAGGTGTTTTTTGAACCATGGTCAGGAATGACCATATACCCTGCAAACCAAAAGAGTGATTCTTCCCCGAAACAACTTTTAGTGGGAAAAATCAAATTCAGCGCTCTCCAATAGGTCTTTCACAGCCATTCACTTCTCAAGGCTCCGTCTTAGCTGCTCGATATTGCTGATACTCAGTCCTGTAGCCTGGTTTACCGTTTCGTTGTCCATACCCATAGAGATCAGATTCAGAGCCACTTTCTCCATCCCTTTTTCTTCTCCTGCTTGCATTCCCTTCTCCATTCCAATTTTCTTTCCCTCTTTAAGCCCCTTTTTCCATGCCTGCTCGCTTAAAGCATCTGCTATCGTTTTCATATAAACCTCCCCTTCAGGGGCATGCGCCCTGACTGCTTCCAGAAATTCTTTCCGTTTGGCTTTACCTATTACATGACCCAAATAGAGAAGAACTACCGAAAGATATTCCAGCTGAACTTCATCTGCATTCTTAAAAAGATCAATAATCAAAGCAAGTTTTTGTAGGATACCTCCTGTCTTTGAGTATTTCAGAGCCAGCAGAAACGCCCTTGTCTGAATATCACCACTTATCTGTTCATCGCCAATCTCCCCCAAATTCACCACAATATCATTATAGTCAGGGATAAAGTCCCTTGTGCCCTTAAAAATTTCGCACAAAAGCGACATGCTATTGCCCCCTTTCCATCTGCGCCGCCCGTGATAAATCACCAGAGGCACAACAACTGGGAACTTTATATCACTTCCTTCATTCTGTCCGCGGTATTCTTCCCAGATTTTTACAATATAGCGCAGGTTCTGAAAATGAACCATCCGGTCGGGGTAACTCTTATGTTCGAAAAGGACAAAAAGGGGCGTCTCTTTCTGGGGCAGAGACACTTCATAGAGGATATCTGCAAAATGAGCGAAAAGCTCCGTATCGACCCAGTCATTTTTTATGATTTTAAGAGATGAATAAAGGAGCTCAGGGCGGATCATTTCAGGAAGAAACTGACGCATTAAGCCCAGGGCAATTATTTTGCGGTCCAGTGACTCTTTAAAGAAAAGGTCATCGGCATGAGCCAGTTTCTCCGGTGGCATAAAGACAAGATAATTTACGCACTGAAAGGGGGTGAGTGTGTTTCTTGAGAAGCTTGTAAGGTGTTTAGAAAACGGGGTTTCCTAAGAACGTTATAAACTGCATATCTTTAACCAAATCGAGTCCGACTATATTAAACCCTGTCCGTCCCCTCGAAGCGGATGGTAGTTCCGCTTACATTGAGTAGGCCGATTCTTATCACCCGTGTCGAAATGTTCCTATAAAAAAACCATACAAGAGAGAAATAGCAGG
>LDWW01000098.1 GCA_001045525.1 Chitinispirillum alkaliphilum
TCTCTTCTTATCTCTTCTTATCTCTTTCTTAATCTCTTCTTAATCTCTTCTTAATCTCTTTCTTATCTCTTCTTAATCTCTTTCTTAATCTCTTTCTTAATCTCTTTCTTAATCTCTTTCTTAATCTCTTTCTTAATCTCTTTCTTAATCTCTCTCTCAATCTCTTTCTTAATCTCTCTCTCAATCTCTCTCTCAATCTCTCTCTCAATCTCTCTCTCAATCTCTCTCTCAATCTCTCTCTCAATCTCTCTCTCAATCTCTCTCTCAATCTCTTTTACTTTAAATTATACTTTCACATTCTTTTTGTTCACCAGTATGCTACATAATGTCACCAGTATGCTACATAATGTCACCAGTATGCTACATAGTGTCACCAGTATGCTACATAGTGTCACCAGTATGCTACATAGTGTCACCAGTATGCTACATAGTGTCACCAGTATGCTACATAGTGTCACCAGTATGCTACATGATGTAGCGTATTTGTGACACCGTGTCGCGTATTTGTGACATCGTGTCGCGTATTTGTGACATCGTGTCGCGTATTTGTGACACCATGTCGCGTATTTGTGACATCATGTCGGTTATTTGTGACATCATGTCGGTTATTTGTGACATCATGTCGGTTATTTGTGACATCATGTCGGTTATTTGTGACATCATGTCGGTTATTTGTGACATCATGTCGGTTATTTGTGACATCATGTCGGTTATTTGTGACATCGTGTCGGTTATTTGTGACATCATGTCGGTTATTTGTGACATCATGTCGGTTATTTGTGACATCATGTCGGTTATTTGTGACATCATGTCGGTTATTTGTGACATCATGTCGGTTATTTGTGACATCATGTCGGTTATTTGTGACATCATGTCGGTTATTTGTGACATCGTGTCGGTTATTTATGACATCGTGTCGGTTATTTGTGACATCGTGGCGGTTATTTGTGACATCGTGTCGGGTGGGAGTGTTTTTTGGGGGTTTTACAGGTAGGGAAAGTATTCAGCTGGCTTCAACTCCCGGGTTAGTGCGGATCACACACCGGGATTTTCTCTCATCACACCGCCTCTCCATTGTCTGAATCGGGAGTTTTAGGATTTAAGGATGATAGGATTTTTTTGTTGCCAGGATAGTTGATATTAGCAAAAGAGAACCAGTGCAGTCTTCGGCAAGAGTCCAGAATATTCTCAATCCCTTTCTCAATCTCTTTTACTTTAACTTATAATTTTTAAGAACACTTCGACTATCCCGATTCACAAAATCGGGATGCTCCCTTCGACTGGGAGCTCAGGACAGGCAGTGCGAGCGGAAGTGAGAGAATGTCAACACAAGTAAATACCTACATTGCTAAACCGCGCAAGGGGGGACGGCTATGTGGCACTTTCTTAAGTGCCAGTGCCCTCAAAGGGCGGAGTCCTCGCAGCCCTACAAAAGGCACCGATCCCGCATTCTGCGGGAGAGCCTGGAGGAGAACCGGTAAGTTTACAGTGAGCCTGGCCGAACTGTACCCGGCATGCGCCCAGAATATTCTTAATTCTTTGCCCAAATTATTCTTAATTCTTTTGTCTTAAAAACAGGAACACTTCGACTATCCCGATTCGGAAATCGGGATGCTCAGTGTGAGCGGAAGCTCAGGACAGGCTGGGTGAGCGGAAGTGAGAGAAAAACCGGAAACAAGATCCCAAAGTCCCCTTCAGGGGATTTAGGGGTCTCTTATACGGTAATACAAATACCGCCCGGGCAAACCGCGCAAGGGGGGACGGAAGGTGGCACTTTCTTAAGTGCCAGTGCCCTCAAAG
>LDWW01000099.1 GCA_001045525.1 Chitinispirillum alkaliphilum
GGAGATATGTCATCGGCAGCTCTTTTCGGCTTTTGTCCCGATTGCAAAAAACACATCAAAGCTGAAGATTTAGGAGATGTACGCAAATCATGGAGATGAAAAATCTTTTCATAATGTTAGCATCATTGGTAATTGTAACTTTCAATTTATGGAGTTGTGGTATGGATGGAATGGACGATCAGACTGCAGGAGCTTTTGGATTTTCAGGAGAACAATACTGGGATCCAACGGCGAATAGAAATGATTTGAGTTCACAATGCGCAGTAAAAATGAGACAGGTTTGGTTATAGAAGGTCAAAATGGAACGTGTATTATGTATGGTGAGGGCGGTAATGCAGAGCCACCACCAAGAGGTGATTATTGTGATTTATGCAAAAAATATCTTAGAGCTCGTTCCTTGAGTGATGTAGTTTCTACATGGGTTGGGAGAAACCCACAAAGGAGTTAGAAAGAAAGGATTAGTATCAATGAGAAATAATTCAGGTTTTATAACTATTGAAAAACGTTTGGCACACTATTTTTTTGTTCCAGCAATAATACTGTCTTGTTCCATTGTCTGCCAGTGCAGAAATAGTAATTCTGATCAACCTTTTGCCACCTGGAGAAATTTAAATATGGGTAATAATTACATCAGACTATCTGATGAACAATACTTTTCAGACCCAATGCTTTATGAAGATAAGATAGTCAAGCAGATGAGAAATGATAGATTTACCGGCATACAAGCAGGTGCACCCGGAATAGTCAATATTGAAGAAAAGAGCAGTTTACCTCTTGTCACAACTGAAAGAAGAAGTTTCAAAGAAATAGAAAACTACCCTTCATTCAAATTTCTAATCGCTGTGTCTATCGACCTTGACCGCGGGGATTTGTATTGGGATATGCTCGAACATTTGCCGGACAATGTAATTACAGAAATACCAGATGATGATCCACTGGATGAACCTATTCCGGTTCCAAAAGGCTGGAGCGCTCCGTCATACTTAATTGATATGAGAGGGCAACTCGGTATCAATTGGCAGCCTGCGAACCTGCTTACTACGGTTTTCCTATATAATTCATATTCAAACAGAATATTAACCTCTCTAGTTACCAAAGATCTACCCGACAAAGAATCAATATCGCATTTTATTGGTGTTGAAATGTTAGAAACAAAAAACGTTTCAGATTCAAATGTGTTACCTTCTTTACCGGAAAACGACAGCCCTCTTTCAAAGCCAACTGAACATGGATTATTTTTGAGCACCCAAAATACATACTACCTAAACGATAAAGGGCCGCTGATTATAAGCGGAGCATTATTACTTCCTGTATACCCTAACGAAATAGTAGATAAAAAGGACGAAACAAACAGTCCCGTTGCGATGGTTCCTGTTTCCATTCTTGTCTACGGATCAAACAAAGGAGTTTACGGGATCTATCAATTACAGATTACAGCCGATATTATTGATGAGAATAATAAGCCGACTGCATTGTCATTTTTCACTATCAGAATCCCAGACGATATATATATCGGACTTTCAGAACAGAACTATACTATTTATGCTATGTCGAGGCAATATTTATCAAAAACTTCAACTTTTGAGGTTGTTAAAGAGCTGGAACAGTAACTTATTTCGAATACGCATGCCGGAAATCTTCATCCGGTCGGTATGGCAAGGACCTTGGTGCATGAATTAGCGCACAATTGGGGGCAGGTATATGCTGATAAAAATACCGATGCAACTTTTGGCCGGCCACCATCCAAAGGAATTTCTGGCGTGCCGTTTCC
>LDWW01000100.1 GCA_001045525.1 Chitinispirillum alkaliphilum
ATTTTTCTGGTAGCGCCCGAGATAGTGCCATTTGGCACTTCAAGCAATTTGTTTGTATTCATTATTAACCTCCCTGTAGATATTTTGGTACTGTTTGATAAGATGTAGGGACATAGATGTTACTTGACATATATACAAAAGGTCTTTACCATCGTCCAAAAGCATTTCAACTCTTCTGTAATCCTTGAGGTACCGATCTATAGCCTGCTGTGTATGCCTGGATTCTGCCCGAACTTTGGCCATATCCTTTTTTTCTATCAGAATTTTTCTTAATATCAAAGCCTTATGAGTAATTGCACTGCCCATGTCTTGTAGCGATCCTGTCAATGGTAATATCTCATCATTTCCAGCTTCCCATTTTCTTCTGAGTCTTAGCAAGTCACTTTCATTCCGATGGAGCAGTAGCCCCAAATCTCTCATTGATAACAATGCCCCTTGTTTGTATGCCTCCTTTGTCATTCGGGCGATAATCTTTGGTAATAGTGAGTATGGCTTTTCTAAACCATCAGCTAAAGCGATGGTGTCTTCTTAGTCAATAAGAGTAAGTACCACTGGTTTGAATACTACATTCTTTGAATCGGGGCGAGTGTTTTTATCAACAGCAACCCAAAGCAATTGACCCGGCTTTATGACATTTTGCTTGCGAGTAAAGCTCTCGAAAACTTCGATTACTTTTTCAACAGCAAAATCCCTTAACTCATTACCACCCAACAATGGTATGTTTTCTTTAAAGAATCGATTCAATGCAGCTCTTATAAAGCGTTGCGATGCACTTGAGTACCGTTTTTGATTATCTGTAAGCATAATTATACCCTCCGGTTCTTTTTTTTTGAATCAGAGGGCTTAAGAAGCTCCATCATTTCTCTGCTTCTGTGTGGTAAGGCTGAGTCTTTATGCTCTTCCCAAATAGCCATATACGCCTTAGCCAAAGGTACTGAGATCTTTAATACATAAGCAATCTGTTTAAGGCTGTATTTTTCTGATGAAAGGGCTATAACACGCTTGAAAGTAGAGATGTAGTTTTCAACCGCAGATATACTGTGGTGGTATTTTCTTTCCAAATCACTGAGTTCATCACCCCAAAGCCAGTTTTTAACAATCAGCTTTTTATGGCTTGTAGTGCGACCAATGTCCTTAACAGTAGAACGTAGTGGCGGGTTATTACCCTCTTTTCTGAGTATCGACAAATCCCTTATAATAGTACGTTCCCCGACATTAAGCAGACGGTATGCTAAATCCTCTACAGTAAGTAACGCACCCTGATTATATGCCTCATTAGCCAACCGGCACAAACGATACCTTCTGAGACCTTCTACTCCTTTTTGCCTGCGAATGTTTAAATCATTTATACCATCATCAAGAGTAAGAAATATTTGTTTTATTTCCGCATCTGAAATTTTTGTGCTAGCTTTATTATTCTTTGATAAACACTGAAACAAGATTTGACCGGGCTTTATGGTATGTGAGGAAGAAAGCAGGGGGAAATACAGTTCATGCACCACCTTCACTACAGCCTCTGAAACAAAGGGAGAACACCCCATACCTTTTTCAATACGATGTTGGAATTGTCTGTCAATGTTTTTTGCTTCCAGGCGAGCCTGTAACATGCCTTTTCGGTCCAAATGCATATAAGCCTCCAGAAAAAAAAAGATGTGCATATAAGAGTAATATCTTATATGCCATTTGGCTGTAATATAGGCGTTGCGGCCAA
>LDWW01000101.1 GCA_001045525.1 Chitinispirillum alkaliphilum
AGGAATAAGAATAATTTGGGCGGCTGCCGAGGACAGTTCGGCCAGGCTCACTGTAAACTTACCGGTCCTCCTTTCGGCTTCCCGATTGAAATCGGGATACCTCCTCGGTCCCTCGTTTATAGGGCTCCGAGGACTCCGCTTTTTGGAGGGGACTGGACAATAGGAATTGTCCACCTGCAGTCCTCCCTGCGCGGTTTACCCGGGCGGTATTTGTATTGCCGTTTGAGAGGCCCCTAAATCCCCTGAAGGGGACTTTGGGATCTTGATTCCGGTTTTTCTCTCACTTCCGCTCACACAGCCTGTCCTGAGCTCCCGCTCGCACTGAGCATCCCGATTTCCGAATCGGGATAGTCGAAGTGTTCTTGGAAGTATAATTGTTGAAAGTAAAAGAGATTGAGAGAGAGAATAAGAGTAATTTGGGCGCATGCCGGGTACAGTTCGGCCAGGCTCACTGTAAACTTACCGGTTCTCCTTCAGGCTCGTCGTACCTCCTCGGTGCCTCGTTTGTAGGGCTTCGCGAAGACGCTCCGCCCTTTGAGGGCACTGGCACTTAAGAAAGTGCCACATAGCCGTCCCTCCTTGCGCGGTTTAGCAATATAGGTATTTACTTGTGTTGACATTCTCTCACTTTCCGTTCGCACTGCCTGTCCTGAGCTCCCAGTCGAAGGGAGCATCCCGATTTCCGAATCGGGATAGTCGAAGTGTTCTTAAAAATTATAAGCTAAAGTAAAAGAGATTGAGAAAGGGATTAAGAATGATTTGGACTCTTGCCGAAGACGGCACTGGTTCTCTTTAGCTAATATCAACTACCCTGGCAACAAAAAAATCCTATCATCCTTAAATCCTAAAAATCCCAATTCAGACAATGGAGAGGCGGTGTGATGAGAGAAAATCCCGGTGTGTGGTCCGCACTACCCCGGGAGTTGAAGCCAGCTGAATACTCTCCCTACCTGTAAAACCCCCAAAAAACACACCCACCCGACACGATGTCACAAATAACCGAGACGATGTCACAAATAACCGACACAATGTCACAAATAACCGACACAATGTCACAAATAACCGACACAATGTCACAAATAACCGACACAATGTCACAAATAACCGACACGATGTCACAAATAACCGACACGATGTCACAAATAACCGACACAATGTCACAAATAACCGACATGATGTCACAAATAACTGACACGATGTCACAAATAACCGACACAATGTCACAAATACGCGACATGGTGTCACAAATACGCGACACAATGTCACATATACGCGACACGATGTAGCATACTGGTGACACTATGTAGCATACTGGTGACATCATGTAGCATTCTGGTGACATCATGTAGCATTCTGGTGACATCATGTAGCATTCTGGTGACATCATGTAGCATTCTGGTGACATCATGTAGCATTCTGGTGACATCATGTAGCATTCTGGTGACATCATGTAGCATTCTGGTGACATCATGTAGCATTCTGGTGACATCATGTAGCATT
>LDWW01000102.1 GCA_001045525.1 Chitinispirillum alkaliphilum
TATACATGTAAATGTTTGGAATTCTATAATTCAAATCTTCAAATGTCGAAATATCAAAATACAGGTTTTGATTTTTTAACTTCATAGAACCTAACTTTGGGTGATATTAAAGACGCAATTTTTCTTCCTGCTTTCCACAGTTGACCAGAATAGTCATTTGTTCATTATCAAAATTATTTCAAATAGTTGATGTAAGTGAAATTATTATCTCAGCATCAAGTAAAAATTGCGATAAAGATGCAATATGTGAAGATATGGTTCCCCCTGTTTGTCTATGGCTGTTTTCCAGTAAATATTTTATTACTCCGGCAATTATATATGTATAAGAGAGTGTTTGAGTTTCATTACTTTTTTTAAGAGCTTACTGCCGTTCGCCCTGTGAAATAGATAGAGAAAAATTTTTATGCAAGTTTAATTGCCGGAGGGAATATTGCACATTACCATAATATGAACACTTTTTGGTTGACTATTCTACATTGAATTTGTCTATGATTGTTTTCAGTTCATTTAGGTCGCAGAGTCGTTTACTACTCACATTTGTAACAACACCATCTGAATCTATGTAGAATACATTAGTCATTTCTTGTACGCGATAATAAATTAAATCATTAAGAGTATCTTTTTTTGCGAACAATAACATTTCAGTAAAGTTATAATCTACTCCTATTTCAGGTATATAAACACATATCAGATCATTCAAATTATCGTTTGAGCAAGATATTCTAAATGGTGTTAAACCATTATTTTCACATGCAGAAGTTTTACAGGCGTTAACATCAATGACTCCCGTAAACATATGTCTATTAGGGCAAAATCTATGATTAAAACTTCTTTCTATTAATGGATAGTAAAACTTAAAATTTCTACAAAGATTTAATCTATTGAATAGCACTTCAATTAGGTTTGCCGCATAAATGCAGCAATCACTTTTGTATGCAACCATTTCACACATTTTGAAAGTTCTTAATAAAAACTTAAACTCATCAATATTCAAACCTGAAGTCAAGTAACCGAAAGTTCCTTTATCTATCTTAATCAGGTTAAAAGGATTTGGATCCATTTTAATCAAAAGCAGACTATCTATAAAGTAAGCCTCATTTGCAATAAATAAGTATTCACTTTCATAATCATCCATCCATGCCGTTTGAGGTCTAAAAACATTCGCTTTTCTGGGAACAACAACATTAGGTCCTTTTGAATAATGTATCTCTTCAATCATAACGGATCGGACTTGCTGAGTTTCTCCATCTCTAATAGCAGGAGGTAGGAATTTGCCTGTAAAAACAATTTTTTTATCTGTTTTATAATTTCGACTACTAAGATAAATATCAGATAGTAGCCCATAAAAATGGTCATTAGCATTAATTTTAAAAGTAATTATTTGAATTATCAAAAAAAATACGAAACAACG
>LDWW01000103.1 GCA_001045525.1 Chitinispirillum alkaliphilum
ATTAAAGGATAAAGCAAGCGCAAACATCCTCTCCATAGTTTTCACACCGGAGACATCCCAGGAACCAATATCGCCGTTAAAGGAGGAGGCTCTTGCAAACATCCTCTCCATAGTTTTCACACCGGAGACATCCCAGGAACCAATATCACCATTAAAGGAACTGGCCCACAAAAACATCCCCCACATGTTTTTCACATTGGAGACATCCCAGGAACCGATATCACCATTAAAGGAACTGGCCCCAAAAAACACCCCCTCCATGTTTTTCACATTGGAGACATCCCAGGAACCAATATCACCATTAAAGGAGGAGGCATGTAAAAACATCCTCATCATGCTTTTTACACTGGAAACATCCCAGGAGCCAATATCACCATTAAAGGAGGAGGCATGTAAAAACATCCACTCCATATTTTCCACACTGGAGACATCCCAGGAACCAATATCACCGTTAAAGGAGGAGGTATGCGCAAACATTCCTCCCATGGTTTTCACACCGGAGACATCCCAGGAACCAATATCACCATTAAAGGAGGAGGCATGTAAAAACATCCACTCCATATTTTTCACACTGGAGACATCCCAGGAACCAATATCACTGTTAAATATTTTGGCACCCGAAAACATTTCTTGCATATTGGTCACATTGGAGACATCCCAGGAACCAATATCACCATTAAAGGATGAAGCAAGCGCAAACATCGCCAACATATCTTTAACCCCGCTTGGTACAGTATTTGGCACTTCCACAAGATTTTCAGCGCTAAAAAAAGCTCCCTGCAGGGAAGAAATACCAAGATCACCAAAACATACAACCTTACTCAGTTTGCTGTGCCCGGGAATGGGGTCAGGGAAACTATCAGATTCCAAAACCTCAACACCATACCAGCTCAGATTGCCTGAAATCGATACCTCGTACTCCCCCTCTTCGCCATAGGTGTATTCATAGATGCCCTGGGTGAGAATAGTATCACTGTTGCCATCCCCCCAATCAACCGTAACATCCACCTCTCCACGCAATGGAAGAGCGATTGTGGTTCCTTCTGAAAGTTCGGTGTTGAAGATAAGTATCATAGATTGCGGAGCACTTTCAAACGGGTCTTCCGGTGGTCTGCCCGACACACCTGAAAAGCCAAGTAAGCAGAAAACAAGCAGCAGGTATTTTTTCATGATGGAACTCCGTGGGTGAGATGGATTGCAGCAGCTGGTGGATTACAATATAGTAATAACGCTTTGACAAGAGTAGTTTTTTAAGGCAGAGGGGAAGATATTGGAAAAATCGGTGTCCGGCAACTCCCGGATCGTTCCGCCATCGGCGGAATCACCGGGATTTTCATCTACCCCTTCAATACGGTCGTACACTTCGACATGGAGCTG
>LDWW01000104.1 GCA_001045525.1 Chitinispirillum alkaliphilum
ACTGGGGAACAAAAAGTCAGATTGAAATTTTGAAAAAGGTTGGAGACAAATGGCTGGCCAATGATGACGGATCACCCCGTACAGTCCTTGATGAAAATGGAACCCAAAGTGGGTAGAACCATTTGGTATAGGAAACATTTCCGGTATTAACGGTGGTGCTATGGCCCCTCACTCAACTCACAGGGATGGCACAGGAACAGATCTCAATCAAACAAATTCAAATCCGATATGCAATACCCTGGCATTCAGATCAGTTTTTGACAGAAATCAGACAGACGAGTTATGTGAACTGCTCATTAATGGAGGAATGGAGAGAATAATTTTTAACTGCCATTACATAATAAAGAGACGAGAAAGAGTTCAGGAGATGGTAAGCCATCACCACCATATTCATTGTGATGGGCCTGGTTTGACGCGTGGACCGATGCGTCAACTCCGTTTTACTTCTTGCGGTGGTTGTAATATTTGGGGCGAGGGTAAATGTCCGGATGAGATTTATAGGGTTTTTCATAGAGGGGAATGGGTGGATTATGATAACACTTCAACTGAATATGCATCAGGTCGCTCCCGAGGTGTTGGGGCTATTCGACTTTTCGAAGGTAGCGACCTGAAGGCATTGACAAAAAAAGAATGGGAAATGTGAATAATAACAACACAGAAAACACGGAGGTGTAGAATGCATTTAATATTCGTTTTAACTATGGTTTTTGCTTCAGTGGTAGTGGCCCAAGGAGATATAATTGATTGCAGTAATTATGAAGAACTCATATTAAAAAGATTTTCCTTGGAACCGTTTGACGGCGGTAGCGGAGATTTCCGCTCAGGTAAACAATTGTACCATGGAACTCAGGAGAAAGAGCTTTACCTATCCGATTTTTTTGATGTTGCTTCCGTAACTTCCGCCGAATATATAGAGTGTGATGAAAAGGTTACAACCAGAATAGGCTGTTGGACAGATACCTTTACTGTACAGATATATTCAAATGGGGTCGTAATTGAAAGTGGCCAGACTTTTGACTGGTACCTGATTTCAGGGGAAGATGTAATTTTAAACAGTGAATTAGAGATCGGGGATAGTAAAGAAAGAGTTTTGGAAGTACTTGGTAAGCCAAGATGGAAGTTTGAAAACATGTGGTATTATGATCGTAAAACTGAAAGAGAACCATTTCCTGGAGAACGATTGGCGGAAGTTCAAATCCAGGAAGAAATAGCGATAATTTTAAGTTTTATCGATGACAGATTAGCTTTAATTGATTGTCCAATAGTTAAAGCTTTTTGTGTGGAATAGGAGTTGTGAATACGCGTTAGCTAATATCAGGAGCAGTCC
>LDWW01000105.1 GCA_001045525.1 Chitinispirillum alkaliphilum
GCGGTTTCCATGCGGGGAGAAGAAAGTTGTCAATCTGGCTTTGCATTGCTCCGGGCAGCGCGGTGAGGAGTTCTTTGAAATAGACGAAGGGTTCACAGCCATGGCGATGTGCAGTTGCGGCAAGAGAATAGACAACCGCAGCACGCTGAGCGGCTTCATGCGATCCGGCAAAGAGAAAGTTCTTTCGCCCAAGAGCGACCGGCCTGATTGCGTTCTCGACAAGAATGTTGCTCAGCTCAACCCGGCCGTCTTCAAGGTAGGGCCTGAAATGTGCCCACTGATCGAGCGCATACGAGAGCGCGGAACCTATTGGTGACTTGGGAAGCACAATCCTGACTTGTTCACGCATCCACTTCTCAAATGCCTCCATTGAGACAGCGACTTTATCTTTTCGCAAAGCAAGACGGTCCTCCGCAGTGAGATTGTCATCCCTGGCTTCACGCTCGATGCCGTACCAATCTCTCATGCAGTCAAGAGCATGGGTTGCGCGATCTTTGTCGTACTCAAGTGCCTTTTCAAAACGCCTGCGGACATGATCCATGCACCCTGCACGGGAAAGACCGTTTCTGGCAATGATCTCATTGTATCCTTCATATCCGTCTATCTGAAGGATTCCCTTGAAGGTACTGAGAAAACTGTTGGGGCCTTCGCGTGACCTGCTCTTGCGGTAATCGAAAATGACGGTTCCGGAAAGCGGATCGTGATAGACCCAGAAATATCCCCGGTGTGTCTTTCCCTTTTTGTCTTTTGTAAGGACTGGGATCGGTGTTTCATCCGCCTGAAGATACCCACAAGAAAGAATCCTGGCCACATAGGAATCGTAAGGTGATGTGAGCCAGAACGTACCGTTTCTCACCGTGTCGCTAAGCCACGATTCAGCGAATTCGACTTTGTAGTCGCTTTTAAAAATCCTGCGCTGACGGTCCAGTGGAAGATGGTTGACAAATTTGTCGTACAGTATTCTCGCAATGAGACCCGGTCCGGCATTACCCTTCTCGACCGGCCTGGCTGGAAGCTCCGCAATCAGGACACCGCCATCTTCTTGTGCGTATTTTGGTCTGATCTCCCGGATTACTTTGAGTGCTGTCGGCTTTTCCATGTCGTAATACCAGCTTATCTCATCCCCGATATGAACCAGTTCCGTGA
>LDWW01000106.1 GCA_001045525.1 Chitinispirillum alkaliphilum
TTATTACTCCGGCAACTAAATATGCCTAAGCGGCATACTTGACTGCCGGATGCTCAAAAAAACTTTTTACATGTTCTGGTGACTTTTGTAACATTCTCATATGTGACATTATATTGCCATGCATCTCTTTAAAAGTTTTGGGATGTGATCTGGTGGCAAGGCCGATTTTAAGATCGTTGTTTAAATATTCATCCGGGTTTCGTTCTGGTGAATACGACGGTAGATAGATTAGTTCTATGTGTTCCTTATTCTTTTCCAACCATTTTTTGAGAGCTTTTGCGTGATGAACTCGCAAATTATCAACTACCAGAAATATTTTTTTCTTTGCACCCTTGATCAATCGTCCAAGAAACCGTTTGAATACATCCACGTTCATCGCACCTTTGTAGATCATGAATCGTACTTTTCCCTGGTTCGTAATGGACGATATCATGCTTGTCGACAATCGCTTAGCCTGAACATTGGTTACCGGTGTTACCCCAACAGGAGAATAGCTTCTTCCATAGTGAAGTTCATTGGTAACCCCAGTCTCATCACCCCAATGAATTTCAGCTTTTTCCTGTTTAGCTCGGGCCAAAACTTTCGGATAAGTTTCATCCAACCACTTTTTTACTTCTGCAGGCCGTTGCTCGTAAGCCTTTTTCAAAGGGCGTTGCGGTGTATATCCCCAGCGCTTGAGATATTCTCCGATAGTACGTATGGGAATTTTGATTCCAATACGACGACAAATAAGATCCCTAATCGATTTACGGGTCCACAAGGCAAAGGGCAGTTTCAACTGTTCTGGTGTTTTATCCCGTATCAATTCGCGAATCTCCTTTTCCTGCTGAGGAGAAAGTGTTCGCAATTGGCCAACTCTCCTACCCCGGATCTTATAAGCTTTCTTATGAGTTCCCTTAGAAGGATGAAGCCATCTGGCAATAGTAGAGGGGTGTACACCAAGAATCGTGCTGATCTCATTATAACTATGGTCAGCATTTTGAAGCTCTTTGGCTCTGGATTTGAGATAAATACGTGTAGGAGTATCAAGTTTTCTGGCATCAATTTTTTCCATGACTTAAAATATATTATGTCAAACAAGTGTGTGCTTATTTAATTGCCGGGTTAAT
>LDWW01000107.1 GCA_001045525.1 Chitinispirillum alkaliphilum
TTTCTTAAAAAATTCCTGCTCGCAGCCCGACGCTGCCCGATACACCGAAGGGTGTTTTTGTGCATCATGGCCATTCGGCCAAATACATGTTCAACCCGTGCCCTTACTGTTGACTTTCTTTTGTTAAGTCCTTGCTGAAAAACACTTAGTGGTTTGTTGCGGTAACCCTTCTTATGAATTTTGCTGCGAATGCCTGCTTCTTCGAGTACTTCTTCTATTTCTGATGATCTGTACGCACTATCTGCCCACAGGTCTTTGCTGCTGTTGTCATGGTTGAGAAGATCAAATAACACCTCGCTGTCGTGAACATTGGCCGGTGTAGTGATACATGAACGGATTATCTTGTGTTTGTTATCTATACATATGTGATTCTTGTATCCGAAATGCTTTTCCCCGTTTTTTGTTAACCAGCGCGCATCGGTATCTTTTTGGCTGAGCTTAGCAGCATTGTTGTTCCAGTCTTCCGGGATCTTGCCTTCCTTGATCTCCCTGTTCTCATCCCTGTCATTGCGCTGTTTGGGTGCCTCTACGATATTGGCATCTACAATCATTCCTTTCTGTGCCTTAAATCCATTCGCATCAAGGAAGCTATTGAACTTTGCAAACAGTTTCTCGAATGTACCATTTTGCGTCAGGTATTCCCTAAAATACCATATAGTCTTTTCATCGGGAACACGATCTTCTGCAGAAATTCCTACAAACCGTTTGAAGCTATAGCGGTCCAAAAGCTGAAACTGTGTCTGGCTGTCGGAAAGGTTATATAATTCCTGAAGTATTAAAATCTTAAACATTTTAAGATAATCAAAAGGTGGTCTGCCAGCATTAGACTTGCGGTCTTTCTTAAATGCGTTGTGGAGCGGTATCCTGAAAAGCTTCCAATCAATAGATTTGTTCAGCCTTTCGAGCGGATCACCATGCTTACTCAACGCTTCAAGAATGATCTCATTGTCGAATAATCCCAATTGTCCCATAAAAGCCTTTGAAAAGTGAATTTCCTAAAATACTATTTGCAAAAGAGATTTTCAGTAGTTAATTTTTAGAGGTTACCTTAA
>LDWW01000108.1 GCA_001045525.1 Chitinispirillum alkaliphilum
ACCTCCTCGGTCCCTCGTTTATAGCGCTCCGAGGACTACGCTTTTTTGGAGGGGACTGGACAATAGGAATTGTCCACCTGCAGTCCTACCTGCCGCGGTTTACCCGGGCGGTATTTGTATTACCGTTTAAGATGCCCCTAAATCCCCTGAAGGGGACTTTGGGATTTTGTTTCCGGTTTTTCTCTCACTTTCCGCTCACACTGCCTGTCCTGAGCTCCCGCTCACACTGCCTGTCCTGAGCTCCCAGTCGAAGGGAGCATCCCGATTTCCGAATCGGGATAGTCGAAGTGTTCTTGGAAGTATAATCTAAAGTAAAAGAGATTGAGAAAGAGAATAAGAGTAATTTGGGCGGCTGCCGAAGACGGCACCGGTCCTCCTTTCGGCTCGTCGTACCTCCTCGGTCCCTCGTTTATAGCGCTCCGAGGACTCCGCTTTTTGGAGGGGACTGGACAATAGGAATTGTCCACCTGCAGTCCTACCTGCCGCGGTTTACCCGGGCGGTATTTGTATTGCCGTTTGAGAAGCCCCTAAATCCCCTGAAGGGGACTTTGGGATCTTGATTCCGGTTTTTCTCTCACTTTCCGCTCGCACTGCCTGTCCTGAGCTCCCAGTCGAAGGGAGCATTCCGATTTCCGAATCGGGATAGTCGAAGTGTTCTTGAAAGTATAATTGTTGAAAGTAAAAGAGATTGAGAGAGGATTAAGAATGATTCGGGCGGCTGCCGCGGACAGTTCGGCCAGGCTCACTGTAAACTTACCGGTTCTCCTTATCTAATATCAACTACCCTGGCAACAAAAAAATCCTATCATCCTTAAATCCTAAAAATCCCAATTCAGACAATGGAGAGGCGGTGTGATGAGAGAAAATCCCGGTGTGTGGTCCGCCGATCCGGGAGTTGAAGCCAGCTGAATGCTTTCCCTACCTGTAAAACCCCCAAAAAACACTCCCACCCGACACGATGTCAC
>LDWW01000109.1 GCA_001045525.1 Chitinispirillum alkaliphilum
GGTTCATCCCCATGCATATGGGGAACATACTTCAGGAGCCAAATAATCATTAACCCAAACCGGTTCATCCCCATGCATATGGGGAACATTCCACTTTCTTGTGTCTATCCTGAGGCGTGATCGGTTCATCCCCATGCATATGGGGAACATCCGTTTTTGTAGCAGGTCGAGGACAGACAACACGGTTCATCCCCATGCATATGGGGAACATACTTTTCAACTTGTCATCAACCTTCTTTAACGCGGTTCATCCCCATGCATATGGGGAACATCGGTTTGTATGTCGTTTTGTTCAGCCCGATTTCGGTTCATCCCCATGCATATGGGGAACATTTCACTTTCTTTTGTTTTAATCTGTTCAAATTCGGTTCATCCCCATGCATATGGGGAACATAAGATGAAAATATGAGTGATGCTTATTTAAGTCGGTTCATCCCCATGCATATGGGGAACATACTCATCAATAAAACTGAGAGAGGGACAGATACGGTTCATCCCCATGCATATGGGGAACATGAACGGCATACCGGAATGGCTACAATGCTCCGCGGTTCATCCCCATGCATATGGGGAACATACTGAGTACGTTTTAGTTGATTCCTGAGTGCCGGTTCATCCCCATGCATATGGGGAACATAGCAGTCTCATTGCTGCTTTTTTGTGTCGCGGTTCATCCCCATGCATATGGGGAACATTCCAGTGTGTGACATCCATTGATATGTAAATACGGTTCATCCCCATGCATATGGGGAACATCTACATTGTTTTCTGCGTATTGTACACACAGACGGTTCATCCCCATGCATATGGGGAACATGCATAGGAACCACACCCGATGCAAACATACCCCGGTTCATCCCCATGCATATGGGGAACATGATCGTGGAACTGCCGGAGGAGGTTTTTTAGACGGTTCATCCCCATGC
>LDWW01000110.1 GCA_001045525.1 Chitinispirillum alkaliphilum
TGTTGAAAAACACTTAATGGTTTGTTGCGGTAACCCTTCTTATGAATTTTGCTGCGAATACCTGCTTTTTCGAGTACTTCTTCTATTTCTGATGACCGATACGCACTGTCTGCCCAAAGGTCCTTACTGCTGTTATCATGATTGAGAAGATCAAACAACACCTCACTGTCGTGAACATTAGCAGGTGTAGTAATACAGGAACGGATCATCTTGTGTTTATTGTCTATACATATGTGATTCTTGTATCCAAAATGTTTTTCCCCGTTTTTTGTAAACCAGCGCGCATCGGTATCTTTTTGGCGGAGTTTATCAGCATTTTTGTTCCAGTCTTCTGGGATTTTGCCTTCTTTGATCTCCCGATTTTCATCCCTGTTATTGCGCTGTTTGGGAGCTTCTACGATATTGGCATCTACAATCATTCCTTTCTGCGCCTTAAAACCATTAGCATCAAGGAAGCTATTGAACTTTGCAAACAGTTTCTCAAATGTTCCATTTTGTGTCAAGTATTCACGAAAATGCCAGATGGTCTTTTCATCAGGGACGCGGTCTTCGGCAGAAATTCCTACAAAACGTTTGAAACTATAGCGATCCAGAAGCTGAAACTGCGTCTGGCTATCAGAAAGGTTATATAACTCCTGAAGTATAAGTATCTTAAACATCTTCAGATAATCGTAATGCGGTCTTCCTGCATTAGACCTGCGGTCCTTTTTGAATGCATTATGAAGCGGTATCCGGAAAAGCTTCCAATCAATAGTTTTGTTTAGCCTTTCAAGTGGATCACCATGCTTACTTAATGCTTCAAGAATATTCTCATTGTCGAATAATCCCAATTGTCCCATAAAAGCCTTTGAAAAGTGAAATCCTTTTGAAAAAAATACTATTTGCAAAAGGATTTTCTGCAGCTAATTTTTAGAGGTCACC
>LDWW01000111.1 GCA_001045525.1 Chitinispirillum alkaliphilum
GCTCGCACTGCCTGTCCTGAGCTCCCAGTCGAAGGGAGCATCCCGATTTCCGAATCGGGATAGTCGAAGTGTTCTTGGAAGTATAATTTAAAGTAAAAGAGATTGAGAAAGGGATTAAGAATGATTTGGACTCTTGCCGAAGACGGCACTGGTTCTCTTTCGCTAATATCAACTATCCTGGCAACAAAAAAATCCTATCATCCTTAAATCCTAAAAATCCCAATTCAGACAATGTAGAGGCGGTGTGATGAGAGAAAATCCCGGTGTGTGATCCGCACTAACCCGGGAGTTGAAGCCAGCTGAATACTTTCCCTACCTGTAAAACCCCCAAAAAACACTCCCACCCGACATGATGTCACTAATACGCGACACGACGTCACAAATACGCGACACGACGTCACAAATAACCGACACGACGTCACAAATAACCGACATGATGTCACAAATAACCGACATGATGTCACAAATAACCGACATGATGTCACAAATAACCGACATGATGTCACAAATAACCGACATGATGTCACAAATAACCGACACGATGTCACAAATAACCGACACGATGTCACAAATAACCGACACGATGTCACAAATAACCGACACGATGTCACAAATAACCGACACGATGTCACAAATAACCGACATGATGTCACAAATAACCGACATGATGTCACAAATAACCGACATGATGTCACAAATAACCGACATGATGTCACAAATAACCGACATGATGTCACAAATAACCGACATGATGTCACAAATACGCGACATGATGTCACAAATACGCGACACGATGTCACAAATACGCGACACGATGTCACA
>LDWW01000112.1 GCA_001045525.1 Chitinispirillum alkaliphilum
GGTCACCTTCAGGTTCGATCATTTTGTCGATTATCGGAAGGTGTGTAGGCATCTGGCCACGACCGTGACCGGTCTTTGGCTTGTTGATAGGCTTCTTTCGATCATACCCAATGGAAACGGATTCGGCGTTTGGTACAGCCATGTCGTTACTGATGCCTAGATCTAATGCGGTTTGAATCTCCTCATCAGAGATGAATCGCTCCGATTTGTGGCCGAACACCTGGCGTTTCAACCAGTCAAGCTGCATGGAGAGTTCAGTGACAGTATTGCTGAGCTGGTCAATTGTGTTGATCAGCTCCTGGCGGGGAGCCACAAGCAGTGCGTCACGAGATGGTGTTTTCATATTGACTAAATATAATCATTGCCGCCAGGGTTTGCCAATAAATTCCGCTTTCATGATTTGTATCTTCTCATTCTCTTTACACTCCCCAGGTCTATACCCTCGATGATCATCATGAGCTGCTCGTTACTGAGTGAAATGCCTTCCGGGGGAATTTGGCTGTCACTGGGCGGCATCTGGAAACGACCCGCTTCAAGCCTCTTGGTGAGAAGCCAGTAACCATGTCTATCCCACAGCAGTATCTTCATCCTGTCACGGTTCCTGTTCACGAAAACAAATGCTCCATCCCTGAGCGGATCTTTTCCGAGGTGATTGGTGACCAGACTACAGAGACCATTGATGCTTTTGCGCATGTCTGCGGGCTGACTGTACAAAAAAATCGGATAGCCCCATGAATACCCAAACATCAGTTACCCAGTGAGGAAAGTATCTTGGGAAGATCTGAAATACAGGCACCTTCAATGATAA
>LDWW01000113.1 GCA_001045525.1 Chitinispirillum alkaliphilum
ATAGTCGAAGTGTTCTTGGAAGTATAATCTAAAGTAAAAGAGATTGAGAAAGAGAATAAGAATGATTTGGGCGCATGCCGAGGACGGCACCGGTTCTCCTTCAGGCTCGTCGTACCTCCTCGGTGCCTCGTTTGTAGGGCTTCGCGAAGACGCTCCGCCCTTTGAGGTCACTGGACGCTTAAGAAAGTGCCACATAGCCGTCCCCCCTTGCGCGGTTTACCGTGGAGATATTTGTATTACCGTTTAAGAAGCCCCTAAATCCCCTGAAGGGGACTTTGGGATTTTGTTTCCGGTTTTTCTCTCACTTTCCGCTCACATAGCCTGTCCTGAGCTCCCAGTCGAAGGGAGCATCCCGATTTCCGAATCGGGATAGTCGAAGTGTTCTTGGAAGTATAATTGAAAGTAAAAGAGATTGAGAGAGAGTATAAGAATGATTCGGGCGGCTGCCGGGTACAGTTCGGCCAGGCTCACTGTAAACTTACCGGTCCTCCTTATCTATTATCAACTACCCTGGCAACAAAAAAATCCTATCATCCTTAAATCCTAAAAATCCCAATTCAGACAATGGAGAGGCGGTGTGATGAGAGAAAATCCCGGTGTGTGGTCCGCACTAACCCGGGAGTTGAAGCCAGCTGAATGCTTTCCCTACCTGTAAAACCCCCAAAAAACACTCCCACCCGACACGATGTCACAAATAACCGCCACGATGTCACAAATAACCGACACGATGTCACAAATAACCGACACGATGTCACAAATAACCGACACGATGTCACAAATAACCGACACGATGTCAT
>LDWW01000114.1 GCA_001045525.1 Chitinispirillum alkaliphilum
GCCTGATAAATCTCACTAAGTGCTTCCCACAGATAAGTCCAGGCCTTGGCACTTGTCCTCTTTGCTTCATCGGCTAAAGCAGGATCGGTATCGATCTTTGCCAAGAGATGGAAGAGTTCAGAGTAGAGAGTGTTGGCACGCTCAGCAAGTGCGGGATCTAAATTCCCCTGCAGGAAGCGATCCTTGTTTTGACTGAAGAGCTTATAGAGCGCAAGGAGGTCTCTGATCATATCCAGATCCCCGCGGCCCTCACGGATCCGATCAATGGCTTTAAGAATCACTTTATCTTTGCGGGCAATATATGAGATACGGGCTATCAGTTCGGTGCGAAGTGAATACCCTTCCTGGCGTAGAGCCCTGAACTTTTCCACATTGTTCTCTCCAACCTTTACACAGGAATCCATCATCGCCACAGTATAGGCAAACGCAGCGGCACGGGTTGCAATAGAAGAGAGATAGTTTTCATCGATATCGGATTGTTTAAGCTGATCGTAGTGCTTATACACCACCTCCGCCATACGGCGCCCCTCCTGCATCGCTTCCTGCAACGGCATATTCATCACTGCATGCTTGTTATCGGGGATAGCCATAATTTCACTCTCCAGCTCAGCAAAACATTCTGAGGGCTGCCGCTTTAAATCAATCATGGTAAAACTCCTTTAAATGGTGGTGTGATAGCTGCCTTCAACAAGCTTACAAATGCTTACTGCATTATTTAACATTTGTAACCCTGCAGCAATTC
>LDWW01000115.1 GCA_001045525.1 Chitinispirillum alkaliphilum
CCCATACACTTCAAATTAACACAGCTTACAAATTCAGGGTATCGCCAGTTGATTGTTACACCGGCCCCATAATACACCAATATTCAGGATGTTCCAAACAGCACGGGTAGTCTTTAAAATGACTCGGTGACCAGTGCGTACTATCTTTACTGCGATATCGATTATCTCCCGGCGTACACGTGTTGGATAACAGCGGTGTGGAATGATATCATCAGCAACATCTTTGCGAAACGATTCCATTAGGAAGTGACTTATCACCATCAGGAAATAATATGCGCCATTCATACCAAAACGGTGAAACGGCAAATGTTCACTGCCCATGAACTCCTTTATTGACCGGTGGTTGAGTTCTTCTTCTCCATTTTGGTGAGCAAGTTTTACTATTTCATCTGTACACATCAGTTCGCTGTGACCCTTGTTACACAGTTCTTCATCCATACTATCGCTGTTGCCCAGGTTTGTGTACATGACCGAATCACGTATTCCCTCAAGTACATACTGTTCATCATCGGCAACCAGCCTTGTCAGTATCGTACGGCGAAATGTATCCCAGCTATCAAGTTTACTGTTAAAATCATAACATACCCATGATGCACGTTTCGCTTTCACCCGTACCCCTGAAGCAACATTGCCACTCCGCATCGATTCATATACTGATGAATACATCTTCCCAATAACAACGTATTTGATCTTCAGATCATTCTCAAAACAGAGCAGATTCTCTTCGGATAAAAAT
>LDWW01000116.1 GCA_001045525.1 Chitinispirillum alkaliphilum
GCAATATATCTTAGATCTATGCCAAGAAAAGCACGCATCTCTCTTCCCGGAGAGATTCATCATGTGATGTCACATGGTGTAGATAACCTATTGCTTTTCAGGGATGATCATGACAGAACCCGTTTACTCACTAAAGTTGAGCAAGTCATAACTGAAAGTGACTGTGAATGCTACGGTTTTGCACTGATGGGCAATCATTACCACTTTATACTCCGGCCAAAATCTGTTTCTATTTCCAAAATCATGCAGAGAATAAATGGCTCATACGCTACTTATTACAACAGAAAATATAAACGCAGGGGCTATCTTTTCCGTGATCGTTTTAAATCTGTAGTTGCTCAGGAGTACTGGTATATACGTGAATTGATCAGATATGTTCATCTTAACCCAGTACGGGCGAATATCTGTTCCGATTTAGATGAGCTGGCTCAATATCCATGGACAGGGCACGCCACTTTGATGGGTTTTGAGAACAGAAGCTTAATTTCGGTTCATAATATACTGGAAAAATTTGGTGATAAACTGTCAGTTGCAAGACAACAATATCTGGATTGGGTTAGTTCTGGTAAAAATGTCGCGACTGCAGAATGGCACTCTGAAATCCGGCCATTTCGCCCAGAAAATTCTGAAGAGGAAAAACTCTTTCAGGAAAAACGTGTCAAAGGGAATATCGATTTCGTTCGCAGAGCCCTTAACACAAAGATGAGCAATGCAGTATTGCTTAAAGATGTTAT
>LDWW01000117.1 GCA_001045525.1 Chitinispirillum alkaliphilum
GGATTGTACTTGAATTAGTGGACACCTTGATAAGCAAACTATATTTAAAAACAGGAGGTGTCCAATGGGTATGAAAAGAAAAAAATACGATCTGGAGTTTCGTAAGGAAGCCGTTCGCCTGGCATCAAAACCGGATGTTACTGCAACTCAGGTAGAACGCAACTTAGGACTTTATCAGGGTGCAATAGGCAAATGGAGACAGGAGCTTGAAACTGACCCCGTTAATGCTTTTCCAGGTAACGGGAAGATGAAACCTGAGCAAGAGGAAATCCGTCAACTCAAAAAAGAAGTCGAAAGGCTTACAAGGGAACGTGATATCCTAAAAAAAGCGGCGGCATATTTCTCGATGGACGCGATCAGAGATTTGCGTTCATAGCAGGGCACCTTAAAGAATTTGGAGTTGCTGAAATGTGCCGCGTTTTGAAGGTGTCCAGAAGTGGTTTTTATAAGTGGTCCAGTAGTACTGCAAGTAAGCGTGTTCAGGAGAGAGCGCGGCTTGATGCCCTTATACGCTCTACATTCGAGCATCATAAGCATCGCAGTGGTAGCTACAAGATCACCGAAGCGCTTCGAAAGAAAGGTGAAAAAGTACATCGCTCATATATTGCAAAGCGTATGAGGGAAATGGACCTGCGTTCAAAGGTAAAGAGAAAGTTCAAGGTTACAACTGATTCAAAACATAAAGAGCCGGTTGCAAAAAACTTGCTCAATAGAAGGTTTGATCAAAG
>LDWW01000118.1 GCA_001045525.1 Chitinispirillum alkaliphilum
AAATTACTTACAGTCACTCTGATTTGTCAGATCAATATACAATCATGAAAAATCCTAAACAATACTCCCCAAAAGAAAGACCATCAAAACCAACCATTTCCGCATTTCTTCCACAGGATACACAACGGAGTGCGGTCTGCTCAGTTTCTGGCAGGAGGAAAGGGCGGGTTGAGCGTCTCCATGCAGTCCTACAGCCGTTGCGCCAGGCGATTAGTGAGCCTGTCAGGGAACGGTGCAGTCCCTTGCAGTCAACATGACTTTTGAGTTGGAGAATGTTGTTCTCAAAACCAAATATTTTCAAATAGCTTGGATTGTGTTTTATTATAACTTTTAAGAACACTACTACTATCCCGATTCACAAAATCGGGATGCTCCCTTCGACTGGGAGCTCAGGACAGGCAGTGCGAGCGGAAGTGAGATAATGTCAACACAAGTAAATACCTATATTGCTAAACCGCGCAAGGGGGGACGGCTATGTGGCGCTTTCTTAAGCGTCCAGTGACCTCAAAGGGCGGAGCGTCTTCGCGAAGCCCTACAAACGTGGCACCGAGGAGGTACGACGAGCCTGTAGGAGAACCGGTAAGTTTACAGTGAGCCTGGCCGAACTGTACCCGGCATGCGCCCGAATCATTCTTATTCTCTTTTACTTTTAATTATGATTTTTAAGAACACTTCGACTATTCCGATTCACAAAATCAGGTTGCTCCC
>LDWW01000119.1 GCA_001045525.1 Chitinispirillum alkaliphilum
GGGAGCTCAGGACAGGCAGTGCGAACGGAAAGTGAGAGAAAAACCGGAATCAAGATCCCAAAGTCCCCTTCAGGGGATTTAGGGGCCTCTCAAACGGCAATACAAATACCGCCCCGGGTAAACCGCGGCAGGTAGGACTGCAGGTGGACAATTCCTATTGTCCAGTCCCCTCCAAAAAGCGGAGTCCTCGGAGCGCTATAAACGAGGGACCGAGGAGGTACGACGAGCCGAAAGGAGGACCGGTGCTGTCCGCGGCAGCCGCCCAAATCATTCTCATTCTCTCTCTCAATCTCTTTTACTTTAAATTAAATTTTTAAGAACACTTCGACTATCCCGATTCACAAATCGGGATGCTCCCTTCGACTGGGAACTCAGGACAGGCTGTGTGAGCGGAAAGTGAGAGAAAAACCGGAAACAAAATTTCTTATCCCCCCACCGTAGCAATAATAAACTCACAAACGGTCACACAAATACCGCCCGGGTTAACCGCGCAAGGGGGGACGGCTATGTGGCGCTTTCTTAAGCGTCCAGTGCCCTCAAAGGGCGGAGCGTCTTCGCGAAGCCCTACAAACGAGGCACCGAGGAGGTACGACGAGCCTGAAGGAGAACCGGTGCCGTCCGCGGCATGCGCCCAGAATACTCTTATTCTCTTTCTCAATCTCTTTTACTTTAGCTTATAATTTTTAAGAACACTTCGACTA
>LDWW01000120.1 GCA_001045525.1 Chitinispirillum alkaliphilum
CTCTGTGAATCAGCCTTTACTGTTATTGCTCTGGGAGTGATAGCAAAGGTATCACCAATATAGGTAATTGAGTAATTATCACCGGCGCTAAAATCGCCTATTGTTATGAGGTATTCACCAACATCTTCGCCAGATTCACGGATCAATGTACCTGTAAAGCTGTCACCGGAAAGAAGAGTGCCTGTTACTATATCAAAACTCAGCTCGGGATCGGAGTCACCATACTCCTTACTTTGTGATTTCGCCTCTACTGTAATTGCTCTGGGAGTGATAGTAAGAGTATCACCAATAAAGGTAAGAGAGTAATTATCACCGGCTCTAAGGTCGCCTAATGTTATAAGATAATCACCAACATCTTCACCAGATTCACGGGTCAATGTACCTGTGAAGCTATCACCGAAAAGAAGAGTGCCTGTTACTATATCAAAACTCAGCTGAGGATCAGAGTCACCATACTCCTTACTCTGTGAATCAGCCTTTACTGTAATTGCTCTGGGAGTGATAGTAAGTGTATCTCCAATAAAGGTAAGCGAGTAATTATCACCGGCGCTAAGGTCTCCTAATGATATGAGATAATCACCAACATATTCGCCGGATTCACGGATCAATGTACCTGTGAAGCTATCACCGGAAAGAAGAGTGCCTGTTACTATATCAAAACTTAGCACGGGATCGGAGTCACCATACTCCTTA
>LDWW01000121.1 GCA_001045525.1 Chitinispirillum alkaliphilum
TGATACTGCTCATTAATGGAGGAATGGAGAGAATAATTTTTAACTGCCATTATATAATAAAGAGACGAGAAAGAGTTCAGGAGATGGTAAGCCATCACCACCATATTCATTGTGATGGGCCTGGTTTGACGCGTGGACCGATGCGTCAACTCCGTTTTACTTCTTGCGGTGGTTGCGCGATTTGGAATGATAGGTGTCCGGATAGGATTTATATGGTTTATCATAGGGAGGAATGGGTGGAGTATGATAATATGTATAAATATAGAGATGAAAGATCTCGAGGTATTGGGGGCTGTTAGACTGTTCCGGCAGGGTACAGGTGAGCTGAACGCTTTGACAAAAGCCGAGTGGGATGAGTTGCAGAAAAATAGTACAGACTAAAGAGGAGGGGTAGCATGCATTTAGTTTTAATCGTAGCGATGGTGTTTGTTTCAATAGTAAAAGCTCAGGGAGAATTAGTTGACTGCAGCAATTATGAAGAAGTTGTATTGAAGAGGTTTTCGGTGGGACCATTTCGATCAACAGGGAACTTTGGTTTTAGTGAATTATTGTACCGTGGACCTCAGGACAAAGAACTTTATCTATCCGATTTTTTTGATGTTTCGCACATAACATCCGGGAAATATACAGAGTGTGAAGAAATGGTTACACTCAGAGATGTTTGTTGGGTAGACACCTTTACTGT
>LDWW01000122.1 GCA_001045525.1 Chitinispirillum alkaliphilum
GCCATGTTTCTATGATTTTAGCTATCGTTCCAGAGAGATTGATAGCTGTTCCTTGCTTTTTTGGCCATGTTTCTACCATTTCTGTGGTTGTTCCTAACTTTTATAGTGATGTTCCTAACTTTTTTGCTTTACACAACCCACTTTCAGTAACATTTGCATTCATATAAGCACATCCTGTTTTCCGTTGAGGTCTAAATAGGAATCAAAAAAAAGCTATGAACAATCAGGAACAGATGTAAAGATAAGAATAAATTCAGTTTCGCAGCAGGCGTTTTATATCCAACCTGAGTGACACTTTAAAGGGCATTGTGTCTGCACTGCAAAAGCAGGTAGCCTGGTTATCCGGTTATCCGCTGCCTGCAGGGGCATTTTTTGATCTATTAACTAAGGGAAAAGTTGCGTATGCAGGCACAGGTTGCTTAATAGCACTAAAGGTGCTCATAAAAGTCCTCGGGCGCAACCAAACTATCCCAAACGTCATAATACCACACCTTAAAAACAAAATAGTGTGACTACTTTACAAAAAATCCCTTAACCCGCTGGCTTTATGACCAGTTAAGCACTTTTGATCATTTTTTACTCCGGCAATTAAACTTGCACAAAAATTTTCTCCATCTATTTCACAGGGCGAACGGAAGTAAGCTCCTAAAAAAAATCTATCGGGTACAATCCGCCCCAATCT
>LDWW01000123.1 GCA_001045525.1 Chitinispirillum alkaliphilum
TTACACCGGCCCCATAATACACCAATATTCAGGATGTTCCAAACAGCACGGGTAGTCTTTAAAATGACTCGGTGACCAGTGCGTACTATCTTTACTGCGATATCGATTATCTCCCGGCGTACACGTGTTGGATAACAGCGGTGTGGAATGATATCATCAGCAACATCTTTGCGAAACGATTCCATTAGGAAGTGACTTATCACCATCAGGAAATAATATGCGCCATTCATACCAAAACGGTGAAACGGCAAATGTTCACTGCCCATGAACTCCTTTATTGACCGGTGGTTGAGTTCTTCTTCTCCATTTTGGTGAGCAAGTTTTACTATTTCATCTGTACACATCAGTTCGCTGTGACCCTTGTTACACAGTTCTTCATCCATACTATCGCTGTTGCCCAGGTTTGTGTACATGACCGAATCACGTATTCCCTCAAGTACATACTGTTCATCATCGGCAACCAGCCTTGTCAGTATCGTACGGCGAAATGTATCCCAGCTATCAAGTTTACTGTTAAAATCATAACATACCCATGATGCACGTTTCGCTTTCACCTGCACATTTGCAGCTTCATTGCTGCTCTGCATTGTTTTGTATGTTGACGAATACAGCTTTCCAACAACAATGTACTTGATCTTCAGATCATTTTCAAAACAGAGCAAGTTCTCATCAGATAAAAA
>LDWW01000124.1 GCA_001045525.1 Chitinispirillum alkaliphilum
GGACAGTATGACGGGATGTCAACTTTTTTGAAATTACATTATCGGTTGCTAAAGAGCAATATACAAGTGGCAGTTTATATCAATATGTAAGGCGGGGCGGATAGGGATTATCCAGCTAAGTTTTGAGAAGTGATATCTGTTGTCAGCTGGAGAAAAGTCTTTCTTTACCGAAAAACAGCTCTTCTATAGTGGTATTGAGCTGTTTTGATAATCTGTAAGCCTGAATAAGCGTTGGCAAACGTTTTCCATTTTCAAGCATCGATATCGAGCTTCGGGAAAGACCAACAGCCCTTCCAAGTTCCTCCTGTGACATTTCATCATTCATAAACCGATATATTTTCAGCGTATTGGTTAACTTCTTTTTCATCTTTCACCTTTTCTCTTTGTTAATTTTTTGGTGATTTTAAAAGGTCGATGACCAGGTTCAGCTCTCCTACATTATAAATTTACCTATTCCATTTTTGAAAACAAAGCTTTTTCTCCCCTTTGACATTCTTTTTTGTTCACCGGTATGCTACATGATGTCACCAGTATGCTACATGATGTCACCAGTATGCTACATAATGTCACCAGTATGCTACATGATGTCACCAGAATGCTACATGATGTCACCAGAATGCTACATGATGTCACCAGAATGCTACATGATGTCGCATATA
>LDWW01000125.1 GCA_001045525.1 Chitinispirillum alkaliphilum
ACAGCAGAAGATCACAGCCGTACTGGTAATCGATGAAGCTCATTTGCTCAAGCCTGAAATCTTTGATGAAATCAGGCTGCTTCATAACAGCAGATTCGATTCATGCGATTACCTGGCTACTGCGCTTGTAGGTCAGCCTCCGCTCAGGAAGATGATTGCATACGCCAAGTATTTACCCCTGAAACAGAGAATATCTGTCACCTGCCATCTTACAGCTCTGGACAAAGGACAGGGATACGACTATTTCAACCACCAACTATCAGTAATCAAAGCTTCACAGAAAATATTTCTGGACAATGCAGTGGAAGCAATCGTCTGTGCAAGCAAGGGAGTTCCAAGAATGATAAACACCATCGCATCCAAATCAATGGCTCATGCGGCTATCAATAAAAAACTCACCACTGTGGATCAGGAAACGGTAATGGAGGTTCTGGATGAACTTGGGCTTAAATAGCTCAACGGCTTAGGGTTTGACTATTTTTCACCGAATGCTCTGCGGTGTTGATCGTAGGGCATTTTTTTTATCAAGGGAAAAACAGGAAATAAAGTGGCATAACAGGTAGCTTTATCTTATGCCAGGGGAGAAAGTGAGAATGGAACCTGAAATAAAATGAGATTACGACAGGAGATAATATGGGAATCTACATTTTGT
>LDWW01000126.1 GCA_001045525.1 Chitinispirillum alkaliphilum
CATCCCACAAATATGTAGTTTCCAAAAAGCACCGGGTCCATTGGCATGGGATTAGTCTCTATTTCTTTTATAATGTTGAAATTTTGGTCGAGTACAAGTAATCGGGATCCCCATCCGCCTCCAGTTCTTCCCCGATCGGCAAGAATAATCCTGCCATCAGGAGTTTTGGCTCCGTAACCAATATTTCTTCTGTCGAAATTGATCTTCACTTTCTGCTCAAAACTGTTTTGGTCAAATCCATAAAGGTGATCGTAGGTTGTTACAAATAAAAGATTTTGGCTCGTTGCATCCTTCTGTTCGATTTTCATCTTTACACCGGAAGGGTCGATGCAGCTCAGAAGTGCTGTAGCTGCTATGAGCAGAATGCAAAATTTTAAGAGTTTCATGTGTACCTTCATCTCAAGTGTAGCAGAGGAGAGGTGTTCCTCTCCTCCTGTGTTATAGAAATCTTTACTGCGGATCTCCGCCGATCCACTGCACATCCCTGTGGTTTAATATAGCCTGAGGGTATAACTTACTACTTTTTGCCTGAGAAACTACCACGACCGGGTACACCCTCCATCCTCTGCGTCTCCATACAATGCGGCTTCTTGTTCTCCAATAGGTATCGGCTTCAATATTTCTTCCTTCTGAACGCCATCCACGGTA
>LDWW01000127.1 GCA_001045525.1 Chitinispirillum alkaliphilum
ACCTGAATCGAACGATACATTGACATAAAAAAAACACCCTTTGAGCCGTTTGTGCAGTAGATTATAGGTGATTAAGCTTATAAAACGAACACAAAAACAGACACTCAAAAGGTGATGAAATGAAGATAGGTTCCGACAGAAAAGAATGCAAGATTAGTGATGTTGAAATTACCAATGATACGCTTTCAGCCAGAGGTGGATTAAGCCTTATGTCACGATACGTTGATAATACCGGTATCACTACAATGATTGAAGAAAAATTCGGTCATTTGCGCAAAAGCAGCAAGGGTGAATCAATCGGTGAATGTGCCCGACAATTCATGGCTTTTTGCATGGATGGCACCAGCCATTCGATTGCACGGTTCGATGAACTCAAAAAAGATCCTGGATATGCAGCAGTGCTTGAGCGCGAACTAACTCAGCTGCTAAGTACCGCATCCATGAAACGGTTTTTCGGCAAGTTCAACGGTAACACCTATTCATCTTATCGGTCACTACTGAACAGACTTTTCCTCTGGCGCCTCCAACAGGAGAAGCCATCAGTTATATCGCTGCACTTGGACACGATGATTCTTGACAACAACGATGCAAAGGCGCGTGAGGGCTGCAAAGTTACATACAAAAAAGTTCTT
>LDWW01000128.1 GCA_001045525.1 Chitinispirillum alkaliphilum
TGAGGAAGACCAGCGTGGTAGAAACAGGCCCATTTGGCGGATTCATTGTTTCGGAAAAGCCTCCGTCTCCACCGGCTTACATTTGAACGGCTGGTGTTAAGTTTTTGGGATGTTGAACGTATGCTTTCGGTCTGTTCTGAAAGCAGTCCTGCGGCAAGGAGGGAAAACCGAAGAGTATAGCGCTTGCGGGATTGAGAAAAAAGAGGGTGAACGGATACTGTCCTTCCGGTATTGATGCACTTGAAGCGTTTTATAAAGAATGGCAAATAACCGGCCAGGTGTCCTGAAAGTCCCTTGCGGCGGTACCATCCGTGTCCTTTCAAACAGTTTTTCCCATTGCAATGAGGGCATGACGCAGGCCTGGGGATACGGTTTCCCTTGCCTTTTTCGCAATACTGTTTGTAATCAGCTGTTTCTAAAAGATATTTTATGATAAGATGTTTTTATTGAGGGAGATTGAAGACTGGCCGCTAAACCTGCTTCATCTCCCTTTTTTGTTTAGGGGTTATCAGTTTAGGTCAGGACAATAAAGATAAATTACAGGAGATAAAGAGAGAAAAACATAAGGTATTAGAGGGGTTTAACCTGGGGATCTAC
>LDWW01000129.1 GCA_001045525.1 Chitinispirillum alkaliphilum
AAGTGCTGCTCAAGAGCATTCTTCCTTCCAAAATTGCAGATCGTTTAAAGCAGGGTGAAGTTCTTATTGCAGACAAGTACAATGAATCATCCATTCTGTTCTGTGATATGGTAAAATTCACCTCACTTTCGAGAACGCTTGAGCCCGGGGACCTTGTAATATTGTTGAATAAAATCGTAACATTCTTTGATGATCTTTCGGTCAAATATTCTCTTGAAAAGATTATTTACTCCTGCAATTAAACTCGCATAAAAATTTTCTCCATCTTTTTCACAGGGCGAACGGCAGTAAGCTCCTAAAAAAACTATTGGGTACAAATCCGCCCCAATCACTGGCGAATGAGCGCTTTCGCCGGTCCTTTCCCGGGGCCAATTGTTCGAGTCCTCGAGTTTTGGCCCTTCCCCGGCGAAAGCGCGAATATTGGAGCCAGTGTGGGGCTCTCAAGGCGTTCTTTGCCTACTTTCTTTGGCCTTGGAAAGAAAGTAGGTCGGGGTTTGGGGCTGAAAACCCCAATTGTTTTTGAAACAGCGCTTCTTAGCGCTGGACTCTTAAAAAAAGTATT
>LDWW01000130.1 GCA_001045525.1 Chitinispirillum alkaliphilum
CTATGATGAAAATCAACCTTTTCTTACTACCTTCTTTATTTTTTTGTCATTTCATATAAACACCTGCTTGGTCTTGTGATGGCAGCACCAGACAGACCCCTCAATAGGTCTCGCTGGTGATGCCACTCCACACTCTTAAATTTGTTTTAAACTACAGAACAAGTTATAAAAAAGGCCTCTTCAGTCTGCTATTCGAGTTTCCTTCATAAAGAAGTTACTCAGGTTACCGTTCGGAAAGTCGGATATGGCGCCGCACATACTCAGATTGCGTTCTTCTTATACGAGTTCAACTCCGGTCGAAACGTGGTACGCCTTTTTCCGATAACGCAAATTACCCTTTTTTATTGTCTGACATGCAATCTAAAACGTCCATTTATCTTTTACAAACCTTAAATTGCTATTCAATCACCCCTACCAGATATTCCTCTTTGTTATGCATACAAGTCCACATACGAACAACAAGTTTTCTGGCGATTGCTACGATAGCCTTCTTTTTACTTCCGGTATTACTTGCTATCCGATTGAATGCTTCAAGCATCACCGGATCCTTTTTAATGCAC
>LDWW01000131.1 GCA_001045525.1 Chitinispirillum alkaliphilum
TTGGTGGGGTTACATACAGGCGATATCATCGCTTACAAGCTGATCATGTAATCCAAACCCCTTAAATCCAGCTTCATAAATTACGGTAATATCACAGTCTGGGAATTTATTTCTGAAATAATTAAGCAGATTCGCATATCGTGCCTGCATACTCGTATAATGTATCTCCCTTTTATCACAACGCACCGTTATCTTCCATGTTTTTTTGGAATCTTCAAGACCAACGAAAATCTTCTTGCTTTTTACAACGTAATTCTGCATTTTTCTTGTACTCATGGCTACCTCTCCTTTTGTGGCACTTTGTGACCACGTTAATGTTAAAAGACATTTTAAAGGAAGGTAGCTTTTTTTATTGTTTAATGCAACAGTGTTTGGGCATCCTTTCATAACATAGTAACTCACTGCAGGCATTTTGGAAAGCGATGTTGTAGCCCTTTAGAGTGAACTTTCATGTGTAGAACCATAGCTTGTGTGCAAAGTGAAGTATGAAACACATCTGAGTTGATTGATGCAAATACCGCCCGAGCAAACCGCGCAAGGGGGGACGG
>LDWW01000132.1 GCA_001045525.1 Chitinispirillum alkaliphilum
ATACCAAAACTCAGCTCGGGATCGGAGTCACCATACTCCTTACTTTGTGAAATCGCCTTTACTGTAATTGCTCTGGGAGTGATAGTAAGAGTATTACCAATAAAGGTAATTGAGTAATTATCACCGGCGCTAAGGTCTCCTAATGTTATTAGGTATTCACCAACATCTTCGTCAGCTTCACGAACCAATGTACCTGTGAAGCTATCACCGGAAAGAAGAGAACCTGATACTATATCAAAACTCAGCTGAGGATCTGAGTCACCATACTCCTTACTTTGTGAAATCGCCTTTACTGTAATTGCTCTGGGAGTGATAGTAAGAGTATTACCAATAAAGGTAATTGAGTAATTATCACCGGCGCTAAGGTCTCCTAATGTTATTAGGTATTCACCAACATCCTCGCCAGATTCACGGGTCAATGTACCTGTGAAGCTATCACCGGAAAGAAGAGTACCTGATACTATATCAAAACTCAGCTGAGGATCAGAGTCACCATACTCCTT
>LDWW01000133.1 GCA_001045525.1 Chitinispirillum alkaliphilum
CTGGTGACATCATGTAGCATTCTGGTGACATCATGTAGCATTCTGGTGACATCATGTAGCATTCTGGTGACATCATGTAGCATACTGGTGAACAAAAAAGAATGTCAAAGGAGAGAAAAAGCTTTGTTTTCAAAAGTGGAATAGGTAAATTTATAATGTAGGAGAGCTGAACCTGGTCATCGACCGTTTAAAATCACCAAAAAATTAACAAAGAGAAAAGGTGAAAGATGAAAAAGAAGTTAACCAATACGCTGAAAATATATCGGTTTATGAATGATGAAATGTCACAGGAGGAACTTGGAAGGGCTGTTGGTCTTTCCCGAAGCTCGATATCGATGCTTGAAAATGGAAAACGTTTGCCAACGCTTATTCAGGCTTACAGATTATCAAAACAGCTCAACACCACTATAGAAGAGCTGTTTTTCGGTAAAGAAAGTTTTTCCTCCAGCTGACAACAGATATCACTTCTCAAAACTTAGCTGGATAATCCCTATCCGACTC
>LDWW01000134.1 GCA_001045525.1 Chitinispirillum alkaliphilum
TACGTACGTACTAACGTCGTACGTACGTACGTACGTACGTACGTACGTACGTACGTACGTACGTACGTACGTACGTACGTACGTACGTACGTACGTACGTACGTACGTACGTACGTACGTACGTACGTACGTACGTACGTACGTACGTACGTACGTACGTACGTACGTACGTACGTACGTACGTACGTACGTACGTACGTACGTACGTACGTACGTACGTACGTACGTACGTACGTACGTACGTACGTACGTACGTACGTACGTACGTACGTACGTACGTACGTACGTACGTACGTACGTACGTACGTACGTACGTACGTACGTACGTACGTACGTACGTACGTACGTACGTACGTACGTACGTACGTACGTACGTACGTACGTACGTACGTACGTACGTACGTACGTACGTACGTACGTACGTACGTACGTACGTACGTACGTACGTACGTACGTACGTACGTA
>LDWW01000135.1 GCA_001045525.1 Chitinispirillum alkaliphilum
CAAAGTCCCAGGGTTTTGTAAGGAGTACATCTTTAAACCAACCGTCAAAGTCAAATCCGGTTTTTGTTGGAGACTCCGGTTCAGAAACACTCTGATCGCCTTCTATCTTAACACTTGCGATTTCCGTTCCACCGTTTGTTTCAAATGAGACAGTAAAGGAATCCGGGTCTGATACTGTTCCTGTCCATTTTGCATAGAGAGTCATATCAGCAGTAACAACACCCGAGTCAAAGTCCCAGGGTTTTGTAAGGAGTACATCTTTAAACCATCCGTCAAAGTCAAATCCGGTTTTTGTTGGAGACTCCGGTTCAGAGACACTCTGCCCGCCTTTTATCCTAACACTTGCTATTTCTGTTCCGCCGTTTGTTTCAAATGAGACTGTAAAGGAATCCGGGTCTGATACTGTTCCTGTCCATTTTGCATAGAGAGTCATATCT
>LDWW01000136.1 GCA_001045525.1 Chitinispirillum alkaliphilum
CGTACGTACGTACGTACGTACGTACGTACGTACGTACGTACGTACGTACGTACGTACGTACGTACGTACGTACGTACGTACGTACGTACGTACGTACGTACGTACGTACGTACGTACGTACGTACGTACGTACGTACGTACGTACGTACGTACGTACGTACGTACGTACGTACGTACGTACGTACGTACGTACGTACGTACGTACGTACGTACGTACGTACGTACGTACGTACGTACGTACGTACGTACGTACGTACGTACGTACGTACGTACGTACGTACGTACGTACGTACGTACGTACGTACGTACGTACGTACGTACGTACGTACGTACGTACGTACGTACGTACGTACGTACGTACGTACGTACGTACGTACGTACGTACGTACGTACGTACGTACGTACGTACGTACGTACGTACGTACGTACG
>LDWW01000137.1 GCA_001045525.1 Chitinispirillum alkaliphilum
GATTCGGAAATCGGGATGCTCAGTGTGAGCGGAAAGCGAGAGAAAAACCGGAATCAAGTTCCCAAAGTCCCCTTCAGGGGATTTAGGGGCCTCTTAAACGGTAATACAAATATCTCCACGATAAAACGCGCAAGGGGGGACGGAAGGTGGCACTTTCTTAAGTGCCAGTGCCCTCAAAGGGCGGCGCGTCTTCGCGCAGCCCTACAAACGTGGCACCGAGGAGGAATCCCGATTTCAATCGGGAAGCCTGGAGGAGAACCGGTAAGTTTACAGTGAGCCTGGCCGAACTGTCCGCGGCATGCGCCCAGAATATTCTTATCCTCTCTCTCAATATCTTTTACTTTCAATTATAACTTTTAAGAACACTTCGACAATCCCGATTCAGAAATCGGGATGCTCCCTTCGACTGGGAGCTG
>LDWW01000138.1 GCA_001045525.1 Chitinispirillum alkaliphilum
CCCCGGCAGCCGCCCAAATTACTCTTATTCTCTTTCTCAATCTCTTTTACTTTAGATTATACTTCCAAGAACACTTCGACTATCCCGATTCGGAAATCGGGATGCTCCCTTCGACTGGGAGCTCAGGACAGGCAGTGCGAGCGGAAGTGAGAGAAAAACCGGAACCAAAGTCCCAAAGTCCCAAAGTCCCAAAGTCCCATTCAGGAAATTTAGGGGCCTCTCAAACGGGTACACACATACCGCCCGGGTAAAACGCGGCAGGTAGGACTGCAGGTGGACAATTCCTATTGTCCAGTCCCTCCAAAAAAGCGGAGTCCGCGAAGCGCTATAAACGAGGGACCGAGGAGAAACGACGAGCCGAAAGGAGGACCGGTAAGTTTACAGT
>LDWW01000139.1 GCA_001045525.1 Chitinispirillum alkaliphilum
AAGTATACAGTATGCATGCAAAGACTTCAGAGATTCCTTAGAATTCTTTGGATTTACACAGAGCATGAGCCGTAAAGGAAACTGCTGGGATAATGCAGTATCAGAGTCATTTTTCAGAAGTCTTAAAACAGAGTGGTATTATGGTAATGTTTTGAATGATATTAATCAGGTAAGGGAAGAGCTTTTTGAGTACATTGAAGATTATTACAACTGTCAAAGGCTACACTCAACCTTAGGGTATTGTTCACCAATGGAATTTGAGAAACTGAAAAAAGTAAAATGTGCATAATTAACTGTCTACTTTTTCAAGGCAACATCAACTCTTATTTTGGTTGTCACTCTTATTTTGGTTGTCACTCTTATTTTGGTTGTCACTCTTATTTTG
>LDWW01000140.1 GCA_001045525.1 Chitinispirillum alkaliphilum
TAAAGATTGAGAGAGAGAATAAAGATTGAGAGAGAGAATAAAGATTGAGAGAGAGAATAAAGATTGAGAGAGAGAATAAAGATTGAGAGAGAGAATAAAGATTGAGAGAGAGAATAAAGATTGAGAGAGAGAATAAAGATTGAGAGAGAGAATAAAGATTGAGAGAGAGAATAAAGATTGATTTGGGCGGCTGCCGAAGACAGTTCGACCAGGCTGCTGCTATGATGAAAATCAACCTTTTCTTACTACCTTCTTTATTTTTTTGTCATTTCATATAAACACCTGCTTGGTCTTGTGATGGCAGCACCAGACAGACCCCTCAATAGGTCTCGCTGGTGATGCCACTCCACACTCTTAAATTTGTTTTAAACTAC
>LDWW01000141.1 GCA_001045525.1 Chitinispirillum alkaliphilum
TAGTGGTCACCGGAGCGCAGTGGGTCTTAATCGGGCAAATATAGTGGCCACCGGACGCGCAGTGGGTCTTAATCGGGCAAATATAGTGGTCACCGGACGCGCAGTGGGTCTTAATCGGAGAAATATAGTGGCCACCGGACGCGCAGTGGGTCTTAATCTGAGAAATATAGTGGCCACCGGACGCGCAGTGGGTTTTAATCGGGCAAATATAGTGGTCACCGGATGCGCAGAGGGTCTTAATCGGGCAAATATAGTGGTCACCGGATGCGCAGTGGGTCTTAATCGGAGAAATATAGTGGCCACCGGACGCGCAGTGGGT
>LDWW01000142.1 GCA_001045525.1 Chitinispirillum alkaliphilum
AGGTATACAGTATGCATGCAAAGACTTCAGAGATTCCTTAGAATTCTTTGGATTTACACAGAGCATGAGCCGTAAAGGAAACTGTTGGGATAATGCAGTATCAGAGTCATTTTTCAGAAGTCTTAAAACAGAGTGGTATTATGGTAATGTTTTGAATGATATTAATCAGGTAAGGGAAGAGCTTTTTGAGTACATTGAAGATTATTACAACTGTCAAAGGCTACACTCAACCTTAGGGTATTGTTCACCAATGGAATTTGAGAAACTGAAAAAAGTAAAATGTGCATAATTAACTGTCTACTTTTTCAAGGCAACATC
>LDWW01000143.1 GCA_001045525.1 Chitinispirillum alkaliphilum
GTTTAAGATGCCCCTAAATCCCCTGAAGGGGACTTTGGGATCTTGATTCCGGTTTTTCTCTCACTTTCCGTTCGCACTGCCTGTCCTCAGCTCCCGCTCGCACTGCCTGTCCTGAGCTCCCAGTCGAAGGGAGCATCCCGATTTCCGAATCGGGATAGTCGAAGTGTTCTTAAAAGTATAATTTAAAGTAAAAGAGATTGAGAAAGAGAATAAGAATGATTTGGGCGCATGCCGAAGACAGTTCGGCCAGGCTCACTGTAAACTTACCGGTCCTCCTTCAGGCTTCCCGATTGAAATCGGGAT
>LDWW01000144.1 GCA_001045525.1 Chitinispirillum alkaliphilum
CTTATTTAGAAAGCAGTTTGATGAGGATGTACCGATAATTGTTACTGCAGACAGTGGATTTTTATCCAAAGAGAATCTGCTCTGTTTTGAGAATGATCTGAAGATCAAATACGTTGTTATTGGGAAGATGTATTCATCAGTATATGAATCGATGCGGAGTGGCAATGTTGCTTCAGGGGTACGGGTGAAAGCGAAACGTGCATCATGGGTATGTTATGATTTTAACAGTAAACTTGATAGCTGGGATACATTTCGCCGTACGATACTGACAAGGCTGGTTGCCGATGATGTAAC
>LDWW01000145.1 GCA_001045525.1 Chitinispirillum alkaliphilum
TCTCTCAATCTCTTTTACTTTCAATTAAATTTTTAAGAACACTTCGACTATCCCGATTCAGAAATCGGGATGCTCTGTGTGAGCGGAACTAAGAGAAAAACCGGAAACAAAATTTCTTATACCCCCCCACCGTAGCAATAATAAACTCACAAACGGTCACACAAATACCGCCCGGGTAAACCGCGCAAGAGGGGACGGAAGGTGGCACTTTATTAAGTGCCAGTGCCCTCAAAGGGCGGAGCGTCTTCGCGAAGCCCTACAATCGAGGCACCGATCCCGCATTCTGCG
>LDWW01000146.1 GCA_001045525.1 Chitinispirillum alkaliphilum
GAATAAGGATGATTTGGGCGCATGCCGAAGACAGTTCGGCCAGGCTCACTGTAAACTTACCGATTCTCCTTGGCTCTCCCGCAGAATGCGGGATCGGTGCCTCGTTTGTAGGGCTTCGCGAAGACGCTCCGCCCTTTGAGGGCACTGGCACTTAATAAAGTGCCACCTTCCGTCCCCTCTTGCGCGGTTTACCCGGGCGGTATTTGTGTGACCGTTTGTGAGTTTATTATTGCTACGGTGGGGGGGTATAAGAAATTTTGTTTCCGGTTTTTTCTCTTAGTTCCGCT
>LDWW01000147.1 GCA_001045525.1 Chitinispirillum alkaliphilum
CAGCTCGAGAGCTGGAACTGCCTACATCATTGATGATTGCTGTAGAATCATATTGGGAGATACTTGACAAGTATGTCGAAGTAAAGAAAAGATTGCTCAAACAGATGAACAATCTGGCCAAAAAGGAGCGTTATGCAAAAGCTGTAAGCATAATACAAAGCATACCCGGTGTGGGAAGACTCACAGCAATAAGACTCGTGCTGGAGTGGGGTGAGGATATTGGTGAGAGCATAAAAAGCGGTAAAAGCCTGGCGTGTTTTGCCGGTCTTACCCAATC
>LDWW01000148.1 GCA_001045525.1 Chitinispirillum alkaliphilum
CCATGCATATGGGGAACATAATTCCGGCAAAGGCTGGTTTGTTTCTGTATTCGGTTCATCCCCATGCATATGGGGAACATTATTTCGATTGTTTTGTTTTTCTCATATAATTCGGTTCATCCCCATGCATATGGGGAACATATTAGTGGTTCCACCAACAGTTGAAAGAGTTACGGTTCATCCCCATGCATATGGGGAACATCCTTTTTTTGAGTTGTCCACCGCGACCATCAACGGTTCATCCCCATGCATATGGGGAACATGGCGACTGGTCAAC
>LDWW01000149.1 GCA_001045525.1 Chitinispirillum alkaliphilum
TAAGCATTCGGTAATCCACGTCTTTTCCCATCTCCCTGCATTTCGCATTTTTCTTCTTTCACATTCAACAACAGGAGAAATATGCAACACTCAACTGAGACAATTGTTTCCCAGTACAAGGCAAGCGGCCTGACCCAGAGAGAGTTCTGTAATAGTAAGTCAATTTCCTTTGGCACACTGCAGTACCACCTCAAGAAATTCCGAAGAACAGCAAAACCTGCGCTCCCTGCCTTTCTTCCCGTAAGCCAGCGGTCACTCTCAGCGATGCGTGTCA
>LDWW01000150.1 GCA_001045525.1 Chitinispirillum alkaliphilum
TAAGCATTCGGTAATCCACGTCTTTTCCCATCTCCCTGCATTTCGCATTTTTCTTCTTTCACATTCAACAACAGGAGAAATATGCAACACTCAACTGAGACAATTGTTTCCCAGTACAAGGCAAGCGGCCTGACCCAGAGAGAGTTCTGTAATAGTAAGTCAATTTCCTTTGGCACACTGCAGTACCACCTCAAGAAATACCGAAGAACAGCAAAACCTGCGCTCCCTGCCTTTCTTCCCGTAAGCCAGCGGTCACTCTCAGCGATGCGTGTAA
>LDWW01000151.1 GCA_001045525.1 Chitinispirillum alkaliphilum
TGTCCGATCTCAGTAATTTGACCAGTCAATCTCAAGTTATTTGACCGGTCCGTTCTTCTCTCCGTTTCCATTTTTTTCAAAATAGTTTTTTTGTGGGGTTACCCGGTCAAATTACTTGAGATTTCACAGCTTTTCCACGCATAGACTGGTCTCCTTTCATGTTGAATTTGTATGCAGTGCTTACTAACCTGTCACATATTGCATCTGCTATTGTGGGATCCGGCATCCTGTGGTGCCATTTTTGTACTGGGTACTGGGTCGTTATGA
>LDWW01000152.1 GCA_001045525.1 Chitinispirillum alkaliphilum
TGGCCGGTATGCGTTTTATGGTCAGGATGAATACAGAGATCTTTTCTATATCGATTATCTTCAGAACTTAAGAAGAGGGCAGCGCAGGCAGAATGTTGTCGAGGATAGTGTGGAAGCTCATTGATTAATTAGAAAAAAGCAGGTGTGGGCTAAGAACCGTTACGGGCAGAAGGGAGATGGTGAGTTTCTCTTCTGCCCGTTTCAGATTTGTTCTTCTTTTGTGTTTTTTACTCGCACTGCCTGTCCTGAGCTCCCAGTCGAA
>LDWW01000153.1 GCA_001045525.1 Chitinispirillum alkaliphilum
TCTGGATACAGGTCACACCGGAGACATCCCAGGAACCAATATCACCGTTAAAGGAGGAGGCATGTAAAAACATCCACTCCATATTTTTCACACTGGAGACATCCCAGGAACCAATATCACCGTTAAAAGATAAGGCATTCACAAACATCCCCCGCATGTTTTTCACATTGGAGACATCCCAGGAACCAATATCACTGTTAAATATTTTGGCACCCGAAAACATTTTTCGCATATTGGTCACATTGGAGA
>LDWW01000154.1 GCA_001045525.1 Chitinispirillum alkaliphilum
AGTGCGAGCGGAAGTGAGAGAATGTCAACACAAGTAAATACCTACATTGCTAAACCGCGCAAGGGTGGACGGAAGGTGGCACTTTCTTAAGTGCCAGTGCCCTCAAAGGGCGTAGCGTCTTCGCGCAGCCCTATAAACGGGGCACCGAGGAGGAACGACGAGCCTGAAGGAGAACCGGTGCCGTCTTCGGCATGCGCCCAGAATATTCTTATTCTCTTTCTCAATCTCTTTTACTTTCAATTATAA
>LDWW01000155.1 GCA_001045525.1 Chitinispirillum alkaliphilum
ATGTCACGATACGTTGATAATACCGGTATCACTACAATGATTGAAGAAAAATTCGGTCATTTGCGCAAAAGCAGCAAGGGTGAATCAATCGGTGAATGTGCCCGACAATTCAATGGCTTTTTGCATGGATGGCACCAGCCATTCGATTGCACGGTTCGATGAACTCAAAAAAGATCCTGGATATGCAGCAGTGCTTGAGCGCGAACTAACTCAGCTGCTAAGTACCGCATCCATGAA
>LDWW01000156.1 GCA_001045525.1 Chitinispirillum alkaliphilum
AAGTCGCCCTGAATTGCCAGACCTTCTAAAATCAATCTGCCAAAAGAAGCAGATCCCGCCAGAAATCATTATGAAAAAAGGTAAAAAGTGTGTGATTTCAGAAGCCCGCGCACAGTTTTGCAGAGATGCAGTAGAAAAATATGGTTACACGGTTGTTAAAACTGCAGAATTCTTGATGATCAATGCAAGCTCCGTAACCAGGTTAATGAAAATGATTCAATGTTGAGTTAAAATTTGCCTTGA
>LDWW01000157.1 GCA_001045525.1 Chitinispirillum alkaliphilum
AAAGAATTGAGAGAGAGAATAAAGATTGAGAGAGAGAATAAAGATTGAGAGAGAGAATAAAGAATTGAGAGAGAGAATAAAGATTGAGAGAGAGAATAAAGATTGAGAGAGAGAATAAAGATTGAGAGAGAGAATAAAGATTGAGAGAGAGAATAAAGATTGAGAGAGAGAATAAAGATTGAGAGAGAGAATAAAGATTGATTTGGGCGGCTGCCGAAGACAGTTCGACCAGGCTGCTG
>LDWW01000158.1 GCA_001045525.1 Chitinispirillum alkaliphilum
GTCCCCTTCAAAGGATTTAGGGGCCTCTTATACGGTAATACAAATACCGCCCGGGCAAACCGCGCGAAGGGGGGACGGAAAGTGGCGCTTTCTTAAGTGCCAGTGCCCTCAAAGGGCGGAGTCCTCGCAGCCCTACAAACGAGGCACCGAGGAGGTACGACGAGCCTGGAGGAGAACCGGTGCCGTCTTCGGCATGCGCCCAGATAATTCTTTATCTCTTTTAATTTTAG
>LDWW01000159.1 GCA_001045525.1 Chitinispirillum alkaliphilum
TTGGTCACACCGGACACATCCCAGGAACCAATATCCTGATCAAAGGAACTGGCAAGAAAAAACACCTCCTCCATGTTGGTCACACTGGACACATCCCAGGAACCGATATCACCGTTAAAGGATGAGGCTCTTGCAAACATCTCCTTCATGTTGGTCACACCGGAGACATCCCAGGAACCGATATCCTGATCAAAGGAACTGGCAAGAAAAACACCT
>LDWW01000160.1 GCA_001045525.1 Chitinispirillum alkaliphilum
ATAAAATTGTAAGGCCAGCGCCGAAATATGCAGTGCCAGCGCCGAATTTTGCAGTGCCAGCGCCGAATTTTGCAGTGCCAGCGCCGAATTTTGTACATCCAGCGCCCAGACCGACCAATGCCAGCGCACATAATTGTTAGGCCAGCGCCAAAATATGCAGTGCCAGCGCCAAATTTTGTACATCCAGCGCCCAGACCGACCAATGCCAGCGC